>JAEUVI010000556.1 GCA_016787105.1 Chitinophagaceae bacterium
AACCAGTTTGAGCCGCTTCCGGAAAATGGCAACGACAACCATGCAGAAGTAAAATCCTTCTCCTGAACATTTTTGACAATATTACTTGAATCAGAAAATACCCTTTCGACGTGCGAAGCAGCAATATTTTCTTTCTTCATTTCCTCATTTTCACATGTCAAAAACCAGGAAGAGGACAGCAGTATCAATAATGTTATTTGTAACCGTTCCATACACAAAAATTGATTGATGAGTAGTAATGTTTTTCAAAGAAAAAAATGCAGAAAAACATACAGCGACACAAATGCGGTGAATACAAGAAACTTTTTCATAAATAAGGTTTAATGGTTTTCTGTTCCGTTTCTGAAAACAAAATAAAAGCATTGCAATACTGTAAACCAGCGGTGCAGTACTGAATCATGTAAGTAGAAATACTGATATGAATAAAAAAGGCTGCCCGCAGGCAGCCTCATTATTTCAAATATTATGAGCGATTATTTTTTCAGTTTTGTTTTCAGGTTGTTATCAATCGCTTCCAGAAATTCTTCCGTATATAAAAAGTGCTCGCCGTGTTTTACTTTGTTACCATATATGCAAACCGCGAGGTCTTTTGTCATTTTTCCTTGTTCTACTGTTTCAATACAAACCTCTTCCAATGCGTTTGCAAAATCAATCAACGGCTGGTTACCATCCAGTTTACCACGAAATGCCAACCCTCTTGTCCATGCAAATATGGAAGCGATAGGATTTGTAGATGTTGGTTTTCCTGCCTGGTGATCGCGGTAGTGACGTGTAACTGTACCATGTGCAGCTTCCGCCTCCAATGTTTTTCCATCAGGTGTTACTAATACAGAAGTCATGAGGCCCAATGAACCAAACCCTTGCGCAACAGTATCGCTTTGTACATCGCCATCATAATTTTTACAAGCCCATACGAAGTTACCATTCCACTTCAGCGCACTTGCTACCATATCATCAATAAGGCGATGCTCATATACTATACCTGCTGCATCGAATTTTGCTTTGAATTCTTTTTGATAAATATCTTCGAAAATATCTTTGAAACGACCATCGTATTTTTTAAGAATTGTATTTTTTGTAGAAAGATATAAAGGCCATTTTTTACTTAATGCCATATTAAAACAGCTTCTTGCAAACCCTATAATACTTTCATCAGTATTGTACATGGACATTGCCACCCCGTCTCCTTTAAAATTAAACACTTCAAAGGTTTGTGGTTCGCCGCCACCTTCAGGTGTAAATGTCATGGTCAGCTTGCCTTTACCCTTAATAACAGTATCAGTGGCGCGATATTGATCGCCGAATGCGTGACGGCCAACAATAATTGGCGCAGTCCAGTTCGTTACCAGTCTTGGTATATTACTGATTACAATCGGTTCGCGAAAAACAGTACCGTCAAGAATATTGCGGATAGTTCCGTTCGGGCTCTTCCACATTTGTTTCAGGTTAAATTCTTTTACCCTCGCTTCATCTGGCGTAATGGTTGCACATTTAATACCTACACCATATTGCTTTATTGCGTTAGCGGCATCAATGGTTACCTGGTCATTTGTCTGATCGCGGTGTTCAACACCAAGATCGTAATACTTAATATCCAGTTCGAGATAGGGTAAGATCAGTTTGTCTTTAATAAACTTCCAGATGATTCTGGTCATTTCATCGCCATCTAATTCAACTACGGGATTCGCTACTTTAATTTTTTGTGCCATGGGTTAAAAGAGTTTTGATCAATAAAATCCGCTGATGCAGAAGTTTGCAAAACTAAAGATTTTCAGTCCAAATAACCTTTAACATCTATCAGAATACATTTTGCTTTATTTTTGCCCAAGAGGTTTAGGTTCGATTAAATTTTGACAAATTCGAAGTTTTTTTTTGAATCCGTACTTGCAGGATTGATTGCGGTCAATTAGTTTTGCGGTATTATAGCATCTTGAAGTAGCATTTTTTTGATTGTATTAGTAGCAAAATGGATATCACAAGGCCCTTTCTGGAATACTTGCGCAAGTTTGTAGTACTCACTGATGAAGAATATCAACATTATATTCTCCCCTATATTAAGGTCAGAAGATTTGGCAAGAAAGAAGTAGTAACAAAAGCCAATGAAGTAGAAAACTATTTCAACTTCGTTCTGCGCGGTATGGCAAGAAAATATTACAAAAAAGGGAAGGATGAAATCAACACCCAGATTTCATTTGAAAATCATATCATTCACTCGCAGGAGTCGTATCACAGTCGCACTCCTTCGGAATATTATATAGAAACTATCGAGCCTACTACATTTGTTTCCATCACACATGATGACCTGGAAAAAATATATGATTCATCGAAAAAAATGGAGCATCTTGGCAGGCTGATTATTACTTACACCATGGTAATAAAGGATCGCTGGCAGATACAATTGGTAAAACACTCTCCCCGCGAACGTTTTATTCACTTCGTAAACAAGAATCCTGAATTATTACAACGGGTTCCTCAAAAATTTCTGGCAAGCTACCTGAATATAAAACCTGAAACATTCAGCCGGTTTAAGCACCTTGTACGCAACGGTGTGAAAACGAATGATCCTACTTAGCAGTTTACTTTACACATTTACTACCAATACAGGCATCTTTAATTCGTGCCGCACAGCATCAATGGTTTCACCATACAGCCAATCTTTTATACCGGAATGGCCATGCCCTCCTATAACCAGCATGTCCGCTTTATTTTCTCTTACAAGTTTTACAATCTCTTTCGATCGGTTGGTAAATCCTAAAACGCCAATTGCCTCATACCCCATTTCTTTTATCCGCTGTGCATAAAAGTCAATATGCTCCTGGTCTTTCCTTGTTTCTAAATCATCCGATTCACTACCGAGTATTCTTGCTGAAGCGCTCTCTACTATATGTACTAATATAAACATAGTTCCCTTCGAAGCCTGCCCAAGAGCATGCGATAGAAGAATATCATCTTTTTTACTAAACTCCAATGCAACAGCAATCCTTTTATAGCGTGGAACTGTGAGTTGTTGCAATTCCCCGACCTCTGGATGTACCTGTACCCCTACATCCTGCCGGCGCTTGTGAAGTAGTGGATAAAAAAATGCAAATGCCAGCATAGCAACAAAAATCAAGGCGCTGATAATAATTACAATTTTCCAGAAAAGATTACCGGAATCTTGAAAATAAGAGACTGCCTGCTCACTTACCATCCGGATATTTAAATAAACAAGTACAATAGTGATAGCCCATGCTGCTATTTTAACGAGCGGTTTTATTGCAAATTCTCCCATTGTTTTTTTATCACTTACAAAATGTATTAATGGAATGATAGCAAACCCGAGTTGAAGACTCAAGATAACCTGGCTTAACACAAGAAGGTTGTCAATATTATTCTCGCCATTTATTAAAATTACAATCACAGCTGGGATGATCGCTACCACCCTTGTCATCAATCTTCTTATCCATGGGTTAATGCGTAATCGCAGGTATCCTTCCATTACTATCTGCCCGGCAAGCGTACCCGTTACTGTTGAGCTTTGCCCCGCTGCTATTAGTGCTATTGCAAACAATGTTGGAGCAAGTTTCGATCCTAACAGGTTATCTAATAACCGGTAAGCCGTTTTTATTTCAGCAACATCCGTTCTACCTGTCTTATAAAAGGCTGCAGCTGCCAACACTAATATAGCAGCATTTACAAAAAAAGCCAGGTTGAGTGCAATAGTGCTATCAATAAAATTCAACCGTAATGCTCTTTTTATACCGTCTCTATCACGTTTTATTTTTCTTGTTTGTACCAAAGCGGAATGCAGGTATAAATTATGCGGCATCACGGTAGCACCGATAATACCAATAGCGATATACAAAGCCTGGTTATCCGGAATGTGTGGTACAAAGCCTGTTATTACCTCTCCCAGTTGCGGTTTTACCAGTATAATTTCTGTAAGAAAAGAAAGTCCGATTACTACGACCAGTGCGATGATGAAAGCTTCCATCTTACGCATACCGAGCCGTTGTAATACAAGCAGCAGGAATGTATCTAAAACTGTAATCAATACTGCATATAACAAAGGAATACCTGTAAGTAACTGGATACCGATAGCCATACCCAGCACTTCTGCCAGGTCTGTTGCCGCGATTGCGATTTCGGCAAGGATATATAGCGGGAAGTTTAAAAATTTCGGATAGGTTTCCCTATTAGCCTGCGCTAAATCCCTTCCACGTACAATGCCCAATCGCGCTGATAAACTCTGGAGCAGTAAAGCCATCAGGTTGCTCATAAGCAACACCCAAATGAGCGTGTACCCGTATTTACTACCTCCTTGCAGATCGGTAGCCCAGTTGCCTGGATCCATATACCCCACACTTACAAGATATGCCGGCCCGAAAAAAGCCAGTATTTTTCTGAAACCTTTGCGATGCGTGGAAGTAGTATCTATACTTTCATGTACCTCGCTTAATGAACGGTTCATATCATGTTTCCCATTACGCGCCATACCTGACAAAAATATTTTTAGCGAGTTGCTCACTGATAGTGACAAGATGTTGCTGGCGGATTTTTATTTCAACAGAACTATCAAAATGAAATTTTTGTTTTATTTCCAGTCTTGTGCCAATGGAAATATTTTTATGCTTCAACAGATCCAGCATTTCTGTAGACTGGTTACTTACATGACATACTTCTGCCAAAGTATTCAGCGGCAAATCAACCAGGCTTACCTGTTGGTAGTTTTCTATTTTGCCATTCATATCAGGAATCGGATCGCCATGCGGATCAAACTTGGGAAAACCCAAATACTCATCCAGTTTATCAACCAGTTTTTTACTACTTACATGCTCCAGTTCTTCTGCTATTTCATGTACTTCATCCCAGCCAAACTTCAGTTTTTCTGAAAGAAAATACTCCCACAATCTATGGCGACGGATAATACCCAAGGCCACTTTTTTCCCTTCATTATTCAAACGAAAACCCTGGTAAGGCTGGTAGTTCAACAGCTTTTTAGTCTTCAGTTTTTTCATCATATCCGTTACAGAGGCAGGCCTTGTAAGCAACTCCTGCGCCAGGGCGTTAGTTGTTACTGTTTCACCATCAGCCTGCAGGTGATAGATTGCCTTGATGTAATTTTCCTCGCTCTGGGAATAATTCAGCATGACTAAATAATATTTTAGCCAAATCTAAAAAAATATTTTGATAAGACAAACACCGTTTTAACCATTAAAAAAGAATGGTTTAAATTCGGCTTTTCTAATTCAACACTGTGATATGCACCTTCTTAAAAGATGTGTTCTCTTTATAATGATAATTGCCGCAGTTGCAGGATGCAAAAAGAAAAAGGCATCTATGACCGGGGATGAACCGGTAGAAGTAAGCGATTTCATTGAAGTGTTTGATCCCCTCACCCTGCCCTATAAAGTAGCTGATACACTTGTAAATAAAAAAGATAAAGATTCTTCGGTCATCAGCAATAAAATCTTTGTCCAGTTTGTCCCTGACAGTATTTTCAATAATGATTTTGGGAAAAAAGCAAAACCAAAAATTTATCCGATAGGTAAAGCAGGATTGGACAAAAGTGAGACTTACCTTTTAGCAAAGGCTGTACAAGGAAATAAAAAAATCATTTATCTTATTTGCCTTGATAAAGACAATAAATTTATTGCGGCCATGCCGCTGGTAGTACCAGATCAGAACGATGCAACACAGCAAACCGGTACAATTGATAAAAATTTTACAATAACAAAGTCTGTACAACGCAAAAATGCTGATGGCAGCATCAGTGAAGGCCGCGAT
>JAEUVI010000566.1 GCA_016787105.1 Chitinophagaceae bacterium
ACCGGTTTTGTTTTTGGATGCTTATGAAAGAATGCCCTATGAAAGTATATTTTCACTGAACCCTGGTCGTTGTCGTGTTGTTTATTTGGATGAAGTTCCGGTAGAAGGGTTGACGATGGATGATATGCCGGCATTAAAGAAAAAGCTGTATAAATTAATGGAAGAAAAACTCATACAGTACAATGTGAGCTGGCTGAATAAACAGACAGATAAAAAAACAACTATTTGTAAATAAATTATTAATGAACTTGTCTATAAAATATTTTACAGCCTGCCTGCTTTTATTCATAGGCTTTGGCGCTGGTGCCCAACATACAGATTATAAGTTGATATCCGGGGAATACTATGATTGGAAAAAAACGATGAAACCGGAAAAGCCATGGAGACGCGACTATTCTCAAACTGTTGTGATGAAACTGATGCTTTGCACAAGGGATAGTGTTGGTGGAGTAAAACAGGTTTATTTGCGGTTTGAAGATGTATTGGGACAGGTAAAAAAGCTGGACCGTATTACAATTGGTATTCCAAAAATTATTTATCTCGTCGGTTGGCAGGCCGCAGGGCATGATTCAAAATATCCTTCTTTTACAATCGTCAATGATTCATTAAAAAGAAAACAGGATCGCACGGCATTGGAGAGCCTTCACTGGTTGATTAAAGAAGCAAGAAAATACAATACGACTGTGAGCCTGCATATTAACCTCATTGATGCTTTTAAAGATTCGCCGCTTTGGCAAGTGTACGATGAAAATAATATTATCATAAAAGACAAAAATGGACAACCCGTTCCGGGAGAGGTTTTTGATGGTATGCAGTCTTACCAGATCGATTATGCGCAGGAATGGAAAACAGGTTATACTGTAAAAAGAATTGATTCTTTATTGTCGATGTTGCCTGAATTGAAGGAAGGCGGTACAATTCATGTGGATGCATTTCATACTATACAACCAGTAAGAAGTAAAGAAATTAAAGATAGTATCGCGAATCCTTTTCTTGGAACCACGCTACAGGAAGAGGCGGCTACACAGCGGAAAATATTTCGTTACTGGCGGGCGCACAATATCGATGTAACATCAGAAGGCGGTATGTATTGGCTGCGCATCGATCCATTTATTGGCCTTCAGCCAATGGCATGGTGGTATAATGCTGAAGAGTTTGAAAAAAGTAATTGGTTAGGAAAGCCAAAAGATTTTAAAAGCCTTCCTGCCAACCTTTATACCGGAACACCAATGCATGCGGAGCAGGAAGTAAAAACAGATCCTGAAAATTTATCAGGTTTGATTAAAGAGTTCTGTACGTCTGTCGTGCCCTGGTATTATGCAAACAATACCGCAGTAAAAAAAGATAAACAAATCTGGGAATTAACAGGCAGCAATATTTTCCTGCCGGCTTTGTGGAAGGCGAATACTATAGTTGCTTATAGCGAAAATGGTTATTCAAACAGAAAGTGGAAACTGCCTTCAGAATGGAATTCTTTTAAGAAAGTGACAGCAACAAGGTTATCTGTGAAAAAGACAGTTGGGAGAACTGTAATTCCAATTGTCGACGGAACTATAACATTGAAACTTGAGCCAGGACAAGCTGTTATTATTCAGCCATAAGCTATTCCGGGCTTTGTGATACATTGCCGTCAGTTTTGTTTAAATAAACTTCAGTATTGGACGAGTTTTCAAATATCGATAACAGTAAATTGGATATAGTAGCTGGTACGCAGCTATTCGCTGAGATTATTATACCACTCGCATTACCCAAAAATTACACATGGTCAATTCCTTCGAATTTACTAGATGCGGTAAGAATAGGTTGCCGC
>JAEUVI010000584.1 GCA_016787105.1 Chitinophagaceae bacterium
ACCGGTTTTAGTCTTTCCTTTCCCATAATCTGTTCATACTGCAATGTAAAAGGTTGTATGTTTTGTAAACTGCCGGTAAAGGAAATGTCTTTTGCGGGCATTTTGAACCATGCATGCCATTCATTGGATGCATTCAATAAATTAATGTCGCTTCCGGACCAGGCGCCAAAGATTTGATTTGTAGTTGTGGCTACGCTGAATATATGAACAGTATCGCCCACCTTATATTTTCCACTGCCATATCCGTTATTTACAACCACATTAAAACTGTCTGACAAGGCTGGAGGAGTAATAATATCCTGACTTTTTTTGCAGGATAACGCTAAAAGTAAAATGAAAGCTGAAAGAGTAGGGATTACGATAATTTTCATACTGTTGGTTTCTTTTTCGACTATTGATAAGTTAAATGGTTTAATGACCCGGATAAAAGGAAGTTTTATAAAAGAAAAGAACGTATGACACTATTGTTTATTATCCTTGTAAATGCTTGGCAACATTAAATATGAAAGAGACTTTTAATGCCTGTTGATGCAATTTGCAGGCCAACACAAAAAAGTAAAAACGACATCAAACGATTAATGATTGTTTCTGAATGAGAACCTAAATAGCTTAAAATAAGTTTAGTGTTTAAAAAGAATATAATTACCAGGATACACATAATAATTATTGCTACTAAAATCGCACTGACATTTACAATGTAGTTGGTAATATTGGCGTCAACACTATGTGCGCCTAAGGTAAACAAAACAGAGATAGTTCCCGCCCCGGTGGTTATAGGAAACGTAATGGGATAGAACAATTTGTTTTCAATATTTAGTTTTTGCTGATTATCGAGATTTGTGTCATTGGTACTGATTGTTTGTTGGCTTGTATCATCAGAAGTGAGCGATTCCCAGCCCGTTTTGCAAATCATAATTCCTCCGGCCAGTTGAATGACTGGAATGGATATGCCAAACAGGTTTAGTAAAAGATGGCCCGCGAAAAGAAAAAAAGTGCAGAGGCAGAATGCATAAAAAGCAATTTTCCGTACCGCGATTCTTTTATCATTTCTATCCAGGCCCGAAAAGTATGGATTTACCATTAAAGCAGATCCGATAGGGTTTACAACCGGGAACAAAGCGACAATACTAATAAAAAGTAAGTGGAAGAATGAGTGTATCACTGGTGGTTAATATTTTACTTTGTTGGGTATAGGTTGTTGATGTGTTTAATGTGGTTTGCAATCATTTTTATCAGGATGTCTTTGTCAATGTCGGCAAGTGTCTTGATGTGAACGCAGCCTTTGTCCGCTTTGTGTTTGCCAAATTGTTTAAGTAATTTCTCCCTGTCATCAAAGTTGCCGGATAAATAGAGTGCAATGGATGAAGCTCTTGGTGAAAACGCAACATTCGGGCTATCGCCTTCCCGTCCACTGTCATATTTGTAATGATGGCTTCCAAAGCCAACAATACTGGGCCCCCACATTTTAGGTTCAAGTTTGGTTTGCTTCTTTATTATTTTTATTAGTTCAAGGCAGTCGTTTTTCTTTGTGTCGTCTTTAATGTTGCCAACAAAATCAGTAACGCTTTTTTCGGTTTCAGTAGTTTTATTTTTTGCCATTGTTAGTCTTTTTTAAATACTGAAAGAAATAAAGTCGGCTTTGATTTTGTTTCAAAGTCGGATGGATAGCCGTCGCCTTTTAAATTGTAAATTATAGCGAGTTGGTTGTTCTCAAGTTTGTAAAGAGCAGTAAAGTGCTTGCCTTTGTTTACACCTTCCTTTCCATAAATATCCATTTGACCGTTATTATAACTCAAGGTTCCTTTATCAACACTCTCGGCAGTAAAAGTGTATGTCGTATCCTGTATAAGAAGCTTTTGTGCCTGAAAATAAGAAGCAGGTAAATCTTTGCCGCCAATCTCTTGTTTAACTGGTGTCCAGCTACCATTAAGAAGAGCCAGGTTTGATGAAGCTTTTTTTGTTGATGAGCAGCTAAAAATTAACAGCGCCAGCATTATGAAAGTGATGTGTCGCATATTTTAAGGTTTAGGTTTTTACTCATTAAGCGCTAAAAAACCTGGTAGCATTACATGAAGCCGGAATTGAACTTGTAGTAAAAAGCAATAGCTTATATCAGCAAAATTACAGCTCGCTAAACTATGAAAAACCTGAATTTTATTTGGTTTTTTACACAGTCATTCTTTATCAGCTCTTGGATATTTATACAATTTCTGCTTTAAGCTTAAATACTCTAAAGCTTCCCTGGTTAGCGAATTTAAGAATCTTCAGCATTTCTTCAACAATTATAGATTTTGCCCTGCATGTCATTTGAAGCTATAGCCGGATGTTCTGATTGCTGTTTAATACTAATGTAGTAAGCAAACTCAAATCTTTTGTTGTACAGGCAAGTTAAAAGTAAAGTAGCGCTTGTCCGTTTACTTTGCAGCTTTTATATATTGTTTTGGAAAGAAGTGTAATCTAATATTTCAATACTTTTATTCCTTTGGTATAGCTTTCTGTTGTTGCTTTTAATATATAAATACCCGCTGGTAAAGCTGCAATGCCGTCTCCTTCGCACCATATCTTATTGTAACCTTTTTTGAGCATTGTAGTTTTCTGGTATACAATGTTGCCATTTATATTAAAAAGGCTGATTGTACATTTTTCTTTCGAGTCGGATTTTACAGACATCGTAAAGCTGTCGTTAAATGGAATAGGTGATACAGTTATGGAGTCATCGGCGATATTGTTTTTACTAAGCCTTATGCTATTGGAATAATTTGTTTTGCCATTGGCTGTATTATACCTGATCCGATAGATGGCGGAAGAGACCGGATTGTTATCTGTAAAGCCGTACAGCGATCCACCGGCATTGCTGTATGTAACTCCTTCCAGTGTGCCCACTGCAATAAAAGTATGGCCATCCACGCTTCTTTCAATATGGAAAGTTGTGCCGGCTTCATCCATCAATGTATTCCATTTCAGCACAACTGCATTTCCGTTATAATTGCCAGATAGTTCTCCAAACAACAAAGGAATAATAGCACAGGACTGTATCGTTTTGGCAGTACTACCTATGCAACCACCATTTTTAAAGCTTTGTTGTACGCTATACACACCCTCGTCACTGCTGCTGAACCCTGGTATACTATAAGAAGATCCGCTTCCTAAAAATAGATTGTCTTTATACCATTGATAGCTTGCATAATTTACCGGCGGATTTATTGTAAGTGTAAATGGGCTGCCATATTCAGCACAGAGGGCACTCATGGAAAAATCTGATTTTTCCCAACTGTAAAATGTAGCAGAGCGTATTTCACCGTTAGGGCAGCCATCTTCAACACTTATATCGTAAGCTCCGGACGACATACCTGTAAATACTGCCGAATCCTGCCATGCACTCCAGGTGCTGGATATATCAGGTTTCACCCTGAAGCGGTAGGGTGGTTTCCCCCCGGTAACTGTATAGTTTAATGTGCCGATTCCGGAGGGGTCGCAAACATAGCCTACAATGTTCGATAATGTCGGCGCATGATATTGGTTGATATGTATCATTGTATCGTCTACACAACCCTCATAGGCATAATATGAGATCAAAACAGAGTCTAATAGTACATTATTAAAATCACCTTCCCAGGTACCCGGTTTGGTATGCGAAACCGGGGTGGTAACTATATTAACCGGGCTCGGAAGCGGTGGGGAAGATGTGTTATATCCCGTTACATAAAGATTACTACCACTGCTGTGCCAGTTATCACATAGAATATAATTGGAAGTAATTTTTACATGTAAATTGGCACCACCACTGCAATGTGGCACCTGCGTTACTTCTACTGATTTTATCAGCGGCTTGTCAAGAACAACTGTTACTGTATCGCGCCGACCACAGTTATCTACACCTGCGATGGTATAAGTGCCCAACGCCATATTTTGAAACACGACCCATGAGTAACCTGCAGTTTGTACTATAGATGAGCCTACGCCTTCGGGCCCACCAATAATTGTATAGGTAATGGGTGGTACACCCGAATTATAATCCTGCCAGAGTTGTATATGACCGGAGCCTCTTTTTTTGCAACCAGGCCCTCCGCAGGCATTAATATTAAATACAGAAGTATTGCTTCTGGAGTAATTCATGTAACGGACTGTATCTCCACATTCATTGTAATGTTCGAAAATATAGCAGGTATCAAATTCCAGATCGTAGTTGGGACTATAAAAAGTGGTGGCTGGTGGAACCTGTACTGTATTATATACGATTGAATTGTCACTGCATTTCCGAATAGTATAACCAACCTTCACACCATACTTCCACATATTGCCAAAATTTACCTGGTAACCTGAGCAGGTGAGCCCATACCCGGAGACGTATAATGATGGCGCATTATAGTCAAAAAAGGTTTGGTACTTACGGCCACATGTATCCCATGCAATGCCTTGCCAACTGCCATAGCTGTGGCCTTCTCCCACCAGTGTATCGCATCCTATAGGTACCTGGCGGAATCCCTTTGTTTTAAGTGTATCGCCGTTGGGTTTTACATACCAGACTTTTGCGAGTGTGTGCGAGCTCGTATTGTGCCAACCCATAGTAGGACACACTACTATATCGTTGCATGAAGAATGTGTGATTGAATATCCATATTGCTCAAAGAAGAGATAACCGGTGTCTACACCAATAGTAAATTGAGTGGTGCGAACCACACCGCAACTGTCCAGTGCCTGAACAGAATAAGTACCCGCTGTGAGATCGCAAAAGCTGGTACCGCTTTGCGCAGGTTTAATAACAGGACCGGCCACAATCGAATAACTCCACGGAAGCCTGCCGCC
>JAEUVI010000014.1 GCA_016787105.1 Chitinophagaceae bacterium
CAGAGTTTAATGATGATAAAATAGATGCAAGTATCGAATTTGCAAATGGTCTTGGCCTTTCGCAGATGATCTGTTCTACTTTCTGGCTGCCAAAGGCTGCGACTATCGCCGATTACCAGGCTGCAGCTGATAAGCTGAATAAAGCAGCGGAGAAGATAAAGAAGGCCGGTATGATTACAGGTTTTCACAACCATTCTTTTGAGTTTGTACAAATTGAAGGGCAATTGATCTATGATACCTTGCTGGATCGCTTTGATGCAAGCCTGGTCAAAATGCAGTTTCAGACGGAGGTAATAAACCTTGGCTACAAGGGAGCGGATTATTTTAAAAAATTTCCGGGCCGTTTTATCTCAGCGCATTTATCAGATTGGACGGCGGAGAAAAAACAAGTATCAGTCGGGCAGGGGGTGATTGACTGGAAAGAATTTTTTGCAGCAGCAAGAGTAAGCGGAGTAAAGAACTATTTTGTAGAAATGGATTTAGATAAGTATAAGGATAGTGCGATATATATTCAATCCATTTAATTACTGAGTCGAAATGGACGAATCATTTTCTTTCACTGTCACATACAATAATAAAGCAAGAGATTTCGAAGGTTTATTTCAGCCTTATGGATACAGCTATCGTATAAGTGTGGATATAGATAATGCAACAATTTTTTATGAACGTGATGAAGAACGGAACTTCCGTGCAATCCTATCCCCGGATGCGGGAGAGAAGATAGTTGATCGCAATCTTGTTGCCGCTATCGGCACCAGGCTGGAAGAGTTATTCAGCGATTAAATTTTTTACTTAATAAAACGCCGGTGGCGGATTTAATGTAAGGTTTTGCCGCTGGTGCCAGTAAGGATAAATTGTTGGCTGTTCACTTACCATATCTAATCGTTTTAATTGGTCTGTTGATAATTTCCATCCGATAGCTTCAAGATTTTGTTTCAGTTGTTCTTCATTTCTTGCACCGACGATGATACTTGATACGGTAGGTCTTTGCAATATCCAGTTAATTGCTACCTGCGCCACTGTTCTTCCTGTTTCTTTTGCTATTTCATCCAGCATATCTACTGTATTGTACAATACTTCAGCATTTACAGCTTTGTCCGGCACGGGGCTTCCTCCCTGTGCTACACGACTGTCTGCAGGTATCGGTTGATTGCGGCGGTATTTGCCTCCCAGCATTCCTGCGGCAAGAGGCGACCATACTATTGCACCTACTTTTTGATCAATACCGAGCGGCATCAGTTCCCATTCATATTCCCTATTGATTAATGAATAATAAACCTGGTGCGCTACATAGCGGTTCCATCCATATTTTTCAGAAATAGCCAGTGACTTCATTAAGTGCCAGCCGGAAAAATTGGAAGCTGCGATATATCTTATTTTACCGCTTTCAATTAAATCGTCTAATGCACGCAATGTTTCTTCTATAGGGGTATTACCATCAAATCCATGCATGTGATAAATGTCAATGTAGTCAGTATTCAATCTTTTAAGACTACTCTCGACTTGTTTTATCAAACGATAACGCGAAGAACCCTGGTTATTGGCGCCTGTGCCAAATGTAAAAGTGGCTTTTGTAGAAAGTAGTAATTTATCCCGTTTGCCTGCTATGGCTTTACCCAATATTTCTTCTGATAATCCTTGCGAGTATACGTCGGCGGTATCAAAAAGATTTACACCGGCATCAAGGCATACATTAACTAATCTTGTTGCCTCCTCTGTTTGAGTGCTGCCCCAGGCTTTAAAAAAATCGCCACTGCCACCAAATGTAGCTGTACCAAAGCTGAGTACTGATACCTGTAAGCCGGATCCGCCAAGTTGCCTGTATTCCATTTTATAATTGATGTTTAATAATTGAATAATAACATGATTAGTAAAATTTTGTTTACCTGGCTCAATTAAACGCGGTAATGAATTTATTTTATTATTTCCTGTTATTAAGCAACCATTTGTTTTTTGTTATTCTGAAAATGTTCACTTCATTTCCATTGTAAATAGTTTGTTTGTCAACTTGCATCCCGTTTTTCAGTGCTACTTTTTCAGAAGCTTTATTAGAAAGACTGATGATTGAAATGAGCGATGCTGAAAAATTATTTTCAAAAGCAAAATTCCTGCATTTTGTAGCAGCTTCAGTTGCATAGCCTTTATTCCAGAATTTTTTTAAAAGGGAATAACCAATCTCAAGCTCCGTTATTTCATCAATGGTTTGTACTAATAAGCCACAATGGCCGACCAGTTTACCGCTCTGTTTTTCGATCAATGCATTCATGCCGCCTTTATCGTTTTTATATCGCTGAAACTGGTAGTCATACCATTTGCGGCATTCTATTTCCGGCGATTCTTTCTGCGATATCCAGTGTATGGAAGTATCAGGGTCTTTGTGAAATTCTAGCCAGTCACCGAAATCGGATTCCTGTATTTCCCTGAATAAAAGATTTGTTGATTCCTGCCCTGCAAGAAGATATTTCATTATCAAACTATTGTCGGCTTTAAATTTAAATTGTTTTATTGTAAACAGGGTCATAAAGCAGTTGCTACTTGTATTCGCGGTATCTCAGTAACTTCGCCGTTCGCTACAAGCCAGGCTATCGCTTTTTCGTCCTGAGTTTATCGAAGGATGAAAAGGAGGAAAGTCCGGACAGCACAGAGCAATGTACCGGTGAATAGCCGGGTCTCCGCAGCAATGCGGGGAACAGACAGTGCCACAGAAAATAACTGCCTTACCTCTCCTTTAGGAGAGGGCAGGGTGAGGTTGAAAATGTGAGGTAAGAGCTCACAGCTTATAATGGCAACATTATTCGCGGGTAAACCTTGCATGCTGAAATGCCACATATACTATCGGTAAGGGCTGCTCGCCCGTGTGCAGGTGCAAGCCTGCTGCGATAGAGGGTAGGCAGATGGATCCCAACAGCAATGTTGAGGACAGATAAATGATAGCCACCCTGAGTTTACCAAAGGGGACAGAATCCGGCTTACAGGCTTGTAGTTTTTCTTTTTTATTCTCCGTAAGTTGCTGCATTGCAGGCTGCTTTTGAACCTTTTTTCCTGTTTAATGTTATCCATATTATTTCATTATTCAATTGTATTTTTGCCGCATGATTGAGCTCCCTGTCGTACCGAATATTAATGAAAAAGAAACCCGTGTGAAGAAGCCTGATTGGCTTCGTGTGAAGCTGCCCATCGGGGAGAGTTATAAGCATGTTCGCAGCCTGGTAGATAATCATAAGCTACATACTATTTGTGAAAGTGGAAATTGTCCCAACATGGGAGAGTGCTGGGGAGCAGGCACTGCAACTTTTATGATTCTGGGAAATACCTGCACACGCAGTTGCGGATTTTGTGCGGTAGCTACCGGCCGACCCGATCCAATTGATTGGGATGAACCGCAGCGTGTAGCAGAAGCGATTCACCTGATGAAAGTAAAACATGCGGTTATTACATCTGTTGACAGGGATGAAATAAAAGACGGAGGTTCCATCATCTGGCATAATACTATCAAAGCAGTAAAATCATTGAACCCCGAAACAACACTTGAAACGCTGATACCGGATTTTAAGGGTGACAAAGAAAATATACAGCGTGTTATTGATGCGGCGCCGGAAGTTGTATCGCACAATATTGAAACTGTAGAAAGATTGACGAGACAGGTACGTATACAGGCAAAATACTGGCGTAGTATGGACGTGATAAAAACACTTAAAGCCGGAGGTATGCGTACGAAGAGCGGTATTATGCTTGGGCTTGGTGAAACAAAAGAAGAAGTAATACAAACGATGACCGATTTGTATAATAATGGGTGTGACGTAATAACCATTGGCCAATACCTGCAACCAACAAAAAAACATTTACCTGTTCATCGCTTTGTTCACCCGGATGAATTCGCAGAATACCGGGAAATAGGATATAACCTGGGGTTGGATTATGTAGAAAGCGGCCCGCTTGTCCGTTCTTCTTACCATAGCGAACGTCATGTCTTTCCAGGTCTTGGAAAAATAGAATGGGAAAAATCTAAATCAGAAGCCTTAACCGCTTAATTCCTTATTTAATTACCAGTTTGATATTTTCTATCTTGTTTTCTCCAGTTACTTGCAGAATATACACACCTGCATTAACTGCATCAGGTCGTTCTATTGACACAGAAGCAGAACCTCCTGCATGTTTTAATGATTTTGTCATCACACGCTGACCACTTGTATTTATTAGTTGTAATGAATAAGTACCACGGTCGTAATTGTTCAATTGTACTGTAAATTGATTTCCGCTTACAGGATTGGGGAATACCGATACATATTCTTTAGTATTTCCATCCGGTACTACTTTCACGATTGTACTATAAACAAAAGAGCCACTTATTTCTATTCCCTTGATGCGGTAAAAATTAGTACCACTCAATATGTTTTCATCCGTTACGGCGTAAGATTGTTCTAATCCATTATTCGATTTTGGATTTACAGAAGAAATAGATGTAAAGATTGTTCCGTTCGCGGACCTTTCTATTTCATATCTCTCAATATTTTCTTCAGTCAGGTTTTTCCATTCTATTTTATTGCCGGCATTTACTTTGTATGCTTTTACATCAGTGAATTTAATCGGTAATGGATTAGCTACAGCACTGGTACTGCCAAGGGTGAAAGGACTGAATACAGAAACGTTATTCCATGTTACAGTGCCTGCGGCGCCGTTACCGGTAGTGCCGCCACTATTTCCATAAGTATTCCAGCTGGTACCATTGAAATGTGCCACTACCAGCGAAGCTAAGCTGTTAACATATGCAGATGCATTACAAGGACTGAGACCGCTCCATGATAAAGTTACATTTACTGATGATGACCCGCTGGTGCGATCCAATTGCCAGTATTCGCATGCGCTTACACGGTATAGACCGACTGCAGTGATAGGCCCAAGGGCGGAAGCACTATTACGGAAATATTCTGCGGTAAATGCATCCGACGTATTTGAAGGAGCGGAAATAGCGCAAAGCATATATCCAACATTTGATTTGCCAACCGGAAAAGTAAAAGCATCATTTCCTATTTTTCTCACGGGCCCATTAACATACGAAGGGTTCGATACGTTATTGTTTGCACCTGATGCTATCGCGTTATCATTGAATATTAAAAGATTTGTTGAACTGCTGGTGATACGTCCTGCTGTAAAATAGCAGGTACCTGCTACAGCAAAAACCTGTTGTAATGTAACACCTGTACCACCGCCTGTATT
>JAEUVI010000025.1 GCA_016787105.1 Chitinophagaceae bacterium
TACACGCCCTACTGTTGTTTCGATAAGTTTATGCTCCAATAATCCATCCTGGTTACGGATGTTGACTTTTACTTTAATATACGCGTGCAAATCAATCTTTGCTTCGTTATATGCTATAATAACCTCTTCGGTATTATAGAATATCATTCCCTCGCCTCTTATCTTTTCAGTTGCAGTTGTACGTTTTCCTTTTGAAATATAATACAGACCCAACACCATGTCCTGTGAAGGCAGCGTGATCGGCTGACCACTCTGTGGGTTGAGGATATTGTGAGAAGCCAGCATCAATAACTGGGCTTCCAATATCGCTGCATTGCTCAATGGTACGTGTACAGCCATCTGGTCACCGTCAAAGTCGGCGTTAAACGCTGTAGTTACCAATGGGTGCAGTTGTATCGCTTTACCCTCAATCAATTTTGGCTGGAAAGCCTGTATTGATAAACGGTGAAGTGTGGGGGCACGGTTAAGCATAACCGGGTGACCTTTCAATATATTTTCAAGAATATCCCAAATAACAGCTTCTTTTTTATCTACAAGTTTTCTTGCAGATTTTACTGTTTTCACAATACCCCTTTCAATCAGTTTGCGGATGATAAATGGCTTGAACAATTCAGCAGCCATATCTTTTGGTAAACCGCACTCATGTAATTTCAATTCAGGACCTACTACGATAACTGAACGACCTGAGTAGTCAACACGTTTACCAAGCAGGTTCTGGCGGAAACGACCTTGTTTACCTTTCAATACATCACTCAATGATTTCAACGCACGTCCACCTTCTGCTTTTACAGCATTTGATTTACGGCTGTTATCAAACAATGAATCCACCGCTTCCTGTAACATACGTTTTTCGTTACGAAGGATTACTTCAGGAGCTTTAATCTCCAATAATCTTTTCAAACGATTATTACGAATGATTACACGACGATATAAGTCATTCAAATCGGAAGATGCAAAACGGCCACCATCCAAAGGAACTAAAGGACGCAATTCCGGTGGAATAACAGGAATGTATTGCATCACCATCCATTCAGGACGGTTAGTAATTCTTGTATTTGCATCACGGAAAGCTTCCACAACGCTGAGACGCTTTAAAGCATCTGCTTTACGTTGTTGTGAAGTTTCGGTAGCTGCAGTATTTCTTAAATCAAATGATAATTGGTCCAAATCGATACGCTGCAACATATCATGTACCGCTTCAGCACCCATCTTGGCGATGAACTTGTTGGGATCATCATCAGGCAGGTATTGATTATCTTTTGGAAGTGTATCCAGGATATCGAGATATTCTTCTTCAGTCAGCAAATCACCATAATTCTGGCCTTTGTCAACACGGATACCCGGCTGTATTACTACGAAACGTTCATAGTAAACAATAGTCTCCAATTTCTTGGAACTGACTCCAAGCAGGTAACCGATTTTATTAGGCAATGATTTGAAATACCAGATATGTACTACAGGTACCACCAGTTTAATGTGGCCCATTCTTTCACGACGAACCTTCTTCTCTGTTACTTCTACGCCGCAACGGTCACATACAATGCCTTTATAACGGATACGCTTATACTTTCCGCAAGCACATTCATAATCCTTTACAGGGCCAAAAATTCTTTCGCAAAACAAACCATCTCTTTCCGGTTTGTAAGTACGATAGTTGATTGTTTCAGGCTTCAACACCTCACCATAGCTTCTTTCCAGGATTGTATCCGGAGAAGCCAGGCCGATTGTGATTTTTGAAAACGTTGCTCTTGGACGATTTTCTTTTTTGATAGCCATATTTTGCTTTTTGCTTTAGGCCGTAGGCTGTAAGCCTCTGGCCGTAGTTTAAACATCTTGTTATTGAACGCAATAGTGCTTACAGCTTATCGCTTACAGCCTATAGCTGTCTTTATTCAAACTTCAAATCCAATCCCAAACCACGAAGCTCATGCACCAATACATTGAATGATTCAGGAATACCAGCTCTTGGGATATTATCACCTTTTACAATCGCCTCATATGTTTTTGCACGACCGATGATATCATCTGATTTAAGCGTTAATAATTCCTGCAAAATGTTTGATGCACCATATGCTTCAAGTGCCCATACTTCCATCTCACCAAAACGCTGACCTCCGAACTGTGCTTTACCACCGAGAGGCTGTTGCGTAATCAAGCTGTATGGTCCGATAGAACGTGCATGCATTTTGTCATCCACCATGTGGTGAAGTTTAATCACGTAGATGATACCCACTGTTGCTTTCTGGTGGAAACGCTCACCTGTTTCACCATCATACAAGTAAGTGTGGCCAAACTTAGGAATACCTGCTTCTGCACAATACTTTTCAATTTCTTCAGTACTTGCACCGTCAAATATTGGCGTAGCAAATTTTACATTCAACCTTTCACCAGCCCAGCCCAATACAGTTTCATAAATCTGTCCCAGGTTCATACGGCTTGGTACCCCGAGTGGGTTCAATACAATATCAACCGGTGTTCCATCTTCCAGGAACGGCATATCTTCATGACGAACTATTTTTGCAACGATACCTTTGTTACCGTGGCGACCCGCCATTTTATCACCCACTTTCAGCTTACGCTTAACAGCGATATAAACTTTAGCAAGTTTCAATACACCTGCTGGTAATTCGTCACCGATTGAAATATTAAACTTCTCTCTCTTATAACGACCGAGTTCTTCGTTGTACTTGATATTATAGTTGTGGAGCAGGGTATTAATCTGATCGTCAACTTTTTTATCACCAGTCCAACCAAGCGGGTTGATGTTCTGATAATCCAGGCCTGCAAGATTCTTTGGTGTAAACTTCGCTCCTTTACCAATCTGCACCTCACCAAAGTTGTTGCTTACACCAGTTGAAGTAAATTCTTTCAGCAGAGTATTCAGCTTATCAAGCAATACTTCCATCAGGTCAGATTCATTCTTCTCATGTATTTTCTCAAGCTTCTCTATCGCTGCTTTCTCTCTTACTTTCGCGTTTTTATCTTTCTTGGCGCGTTGGAATAATTTTTTATCAATTACAACACCTTCTACTCCATTAGGCGCTTTCAATGAAGCATCTTTAGCATCACCGGCTTTATCACCGAAGATGGCGCGAAGCAGTTTTTCTTCCGGCGTAGGATCGCTTTCACCTTTTGGTGTAATCTTACCGATAAGAATATCTCCTTCCTTTATCTGTGCACCAATACGAATAATACCATTTTCATCCAGGTCTTTTGTTGCTTCTTCAGATACGTTTGGAATATCAGGCGTTAATTCTTCTTCACCCAATTTTGTATCACGTACTTCAAGTTCGTATTCAGAAATGTGAACAGAAGTAAACAAATCTTCTTTTACAACCCTTTCGCTGATTACAATCGCATCTTCAAAGTTGTAACCCTTCCATGGCATGAATGCCACTTTAAGGTTTTTACCAAGAGCGATTTCACCATTCTGTGTCGCATAACCTTCTGTAAGAAAATCGCCATCTTTTACAGTCTGGCCTTTTTTCACAGCAGGCTTCAGGTTAATAGAAGTTTCCTGGTTTGTTTTTATAAACTTGGTAAGCTTGTATATTTTAAGATCATCTTCAAAGCTCACCAGTTTCTGGTCGTCGTTTCTTGTATAACGAACATGAATTTCGTTTGCATCCACAAACTCTACCACACCATTACCATCAGCGTGAATCTGGATCCTTGCATCACGTGCAGCTTTTCCTTCCAGGCCTGTACCTACTACCGGTACATCAGGACGGATAAGTGGCACTGCCTGGCGTTGCATGTTCGATCCCATCAATGCACGGTTGGCATCATCATGCTCAAGGAACGGAATCAATGAAGCACTCAACCCAACAATCTGGTTTGGAGCTACGTCCATAAATTCCACTTCCTTTTTATCAAGAATCGGGAAGTCGCCCGTTTCACGGCTAACAACTTTCTCTTCTACGAAATTTCCTTTTTCATCCAGCGGTGAGTTTGCCTGGGCAATCTTAGCAGTATCTTCTTCTTCTGCACTAAGAAATTCCAGTTCCTTCATATTCACTTTGCCTTCATGCACTTTACGATAAGGCGTTTCAATGAATCCCATTTCATTGATTTTCGCATGTACGCAAAGTGTAGAAATCAAACCAATGTTTGGCCCTTCCGGCGTTTCGATTGTACAAAGACGACCGTAGTGTGAATAGTGTACGTCACGAACCTCAAATCCTGCTCTTTCACGACTCAAACCACCTGGCCCGAGCGCTGATATACGACGCTTGTGCGTGATTTCAGACAATGGGTTTGTCTGATCAAGGAACTGTGATAACTGTGATGTACCAAAGAATGAATTGATAACAGAAGAAAGTGTTCTTGCATTGATCAAATCAACCGGAGTAAACACCTCGTTGTCACGTACGTTCATCCTTTCACGGATTGTACGTGCCATACGCGCCAGACCTACACCAAACTGAGCATACAACTGCTCACCCACTGTACGTACACGACGGTTGCTCAGGTGATCGATATCATCTATCTCCGCTTTACCATTTGTAAGACGAACGAGATATTTGATGATTTCAATAATATCTTCTTTTGTTAATGTCTTCTGATCAAGTGGCGCCTCAAGGTTCAGTTTGCGGTTAATTTTATAACGGCCTACTTCACCCAGGTCATAACGCTTGTCACTGAAGAATAATTTATCGATAATACCTCTAGCCGTTTCATTATCTGGTGCATCAGCTCCACGCAACTGGCGATAGATATGCTGAACCGCTTCCAGTTCGCTGTTAGAAGTATCTTTATTTAATGTATTGTAAATAATCGCGTAATCACCACCCACATCTTCTTTCTGAATAAATACAGATTTAACATCCATATCCACTACCATGTCTATCGCTTCTTCATCAAGGATAGAATCACGCTCAAGAACGATTTCATTACGTTCGATAGAAACCACCTCGCCGGTATCCTCATCTACGAAGTCTTCCACCCAGCTTCTCAATACACGGGCTGCAAGGCGACGGCCAACATATTTCTGTAAATGCTTTTTATCAGCAGTTACTTCATCAGCCATTCCGAAAAGTTCAAGAATGTCTTTATCTGTTTCGTATCCGATAGAACGAAGAAGAGTAGTTACAGGGAATTTTTTCTTACGATCGATGTATGCATACATCACATTGTTAATGTCTGTTGCAAACTCCATCCATGCACCTTTGAAAGGGATTACCCTTGCTGAATAGATTTTTGTTCCATTCGGGTGAATAGACTGACCGAAGAATACACCGGGTGAACGGTGTAATTGAGAAACAACCACACGCTCAGCACCATTGATAACAAATGTGCCACGCGGGGTCATGTATGGTATATTACCCAGGAACACATCCTGAACGATTGTCTGGAAGTCAACGTGCTCTTCATCGTTACAGCTTAAGCGCAATTTCGCTTTCAGCGGTACCGCGTATGTAAGCCCGCGCTCCATACACTCTTCTATTGTGTAGCGGGGAGGGTCGATAAAATAGTCGAGAAACTCAAGAACGAAAATGTTTCTTGTATCGGTAATCGGGAAATTGTCCTTAAACACCCTGAACAAGCCTTCTATATTACGCTTATCCGGGGTTGTTTCTAACTGGAAGAACTCTCTGAAAGATGCAATCTGAATATCCAGTAGGTCGGGAGCATCTGCCAGGTGTTTGATTTTACCGAAATCAATCCTGGTGTTCATTTTTGTTGAAGACATATGCGATAACCCTTTTTTAAATAGTTCAATGACGCAAAAATCAATTTCAGGCCTCTTTTCCAGAATGGATAAAAAGCAATGAATATCAACTATTTAGCTAAGATTTGTGACGTCAAAATGTATTTGGCCAAAATTAAAGGATGGCAAAGGTAAGAAATAATCACTTATGAACAAGAAAAGTTTGCTAACAAAGATTAAGCCATAATTAGCAAAAATGTGCGATTCCAAAAGTCCTTTTAAGGCCATACATTGTTATAAACATTATCTTTTTGAAAAAGTTCATTGCTGACTATCTGACCTTTACCCGCAAAGAAAGAATAGCCGTACTTTTATTACTCTCTGTACTCCTCTTTGTTTTCTTTCTACCCTCCTTTTCCAAATTTTTTATCCCTAATAAAAGAATTGAAACTGATACTTCCTGGATTTCAAAAATGAAACAATTGGAGGATTATGACAGCAATCCACCGATAAAGAACAATTATTCACAAGATGAGTCAGCCGGTAATTATCAGTTTGAACCTAGTGTAGTTGAATCGGAAAAAAAACTCTTCTATTTTGATCCAAATACAATCTCAAAGGAACAATGGGAGCAATTAGGAATATCAGCTAAAACGGTTACTACCATTCACAACTACCTTTTAAAAGGCGGTTCATTTAAAACCCCTGAGGATTTGAAAAAAATTTATGGCCTGAAACAGCAGGATTATGAACGATTATTACCCTATATAAAAATAGCCACCGCAAAAGAACAGGTACTCACATATGATAAAGTGGCTACTGAAAAAAAAGAAACCCCGAATAATAATTTGCCGCACAACTATACAATTACCGATATAAACAAAGCAGATACATCTGCTTTTATAAAACTACCCGGTATTGGAAGTAAACTTGCCGGTAGAATTGTAAACTTCAGGGAAAAGTTAGGGGGCTTTTATTCGGTTGAACAAATAAGAGAAACATATGGCATACAGGATTCAGTATACCAGAAAATAAAACCGTATTTGCAAATAGGAAATACTCCGGTAAGGAAAATCAATATCAACACTGCCAGTGCAGATGAGTTAAAATCACACCCTTACATTAAAAGTAATATCGCAATACCGGTTATTGCATATAGAAATGAGCATGGAGTCTTTTCCAAAGTGGAGGATTTAAGAAAAGTAATCGTTGTTACAAATGAAATGTATGAAAAGATAGCTCCATACCTTACGGCA
>JAEUVI010000069.1 GCA_016787105.1 Chitinophagaceae bacterium
TCAGGAAATATTCCAGTGCTTTGTCATTGGTCGCTATTTTATGCTGGTATACACTCCCGATATTGATCAATGCGGATGTAATGCGGAATTTATCTCCTGTTTGCTCGGAATTACGCAATGAATTAAAAAGATATTCCAGCGCTTTTGAATCGTTTCCCTGGTTTTTATAAATCGCTCCGATATTACTTTGCAGGTTAGCAATACCTACCAGATCTTTAATACTTTCATATTCAGCCAGCGACTGGTTCCAGTTTTCCAACGCCTCTATATAGCGGCTTTGCTGATAATAGGCGATACCAATATTTTTCAGCGCCTGTGCCGATCCTCTTCTGAAATTGATCTTTTGCGCCAATTCTTTGGCTTCCGTTGCATAAGGAATAGCATCGTTGGGCTCACTGCTGAGATAGGTCTTGCTTATTTTCAATAGTATCTCTGTCTTGATACTATCGTTTTTTTCCATACCAAGCTTAGCTTTCAATTCATCCACGTTTTCTTCCTGCGCATGACAAATCGAAATGGCAAATAAAAGCACACACCCAATAAGGAATTTCATTTTCATGATACGTACTGATTTTTCTCAATAGCAGCTATTGATAGCTGATAACACCGGAAATTATTGCTTAATAATTTTTATAGTTTTAAATCCTTCATTTGTTTTCAACCGGATAAAATAAACACCGCTTATAAGCCCACTCATATCCATTTCAAATCCTCTTACTTCTGTTCGGTTAATATTCCTTACCTGCACTATCCGTCCCGCTACATCAAGAATCTTTATTTCTTTACCTGTAATGGATATTGTGTTGTTAAAATAAACATTAACCTTACTGGTAACAGGATTTGGATAAATACCAACTACTCCCTGCGCCTGTATTACATCACTGTTCACAACTTCGCCCTGCATAACACGGGATGAAGTAACAGAACCTGAGTTGCATCGGGAAGAGGTGGAACTGGCCTCTGAAGCTACAGAGGTTTTCTGATTTGTTTCGAATGTTTTTACCGTCCAGGTTAACTTGTTGCCATCAAAATAGATATCAAATTTACCACCGCCTGGTACGAATAACTCAGGTTGACTTCCACTGAATAATCCTGAAGATATAAGACTATTATCCGTACCACGGGGAACAAACACTGGTGTCGAGTTTGCATTTTCGTATGAGAAATGAGCGACATAACCAAAACCTGAAGGATGATTAGTCAATACATCAATGCAATCAAGTTTTGGTTTTATTTTTCTCGCCCCGTTTCCTTTCGGATTAATATACAATGTTCCGGGCTGGTAAGTAATAGTATAATTATTCGGATACTTCAACTTTAATCCTGATGGAGTAATTGAATAAATGCCGGCAGCACCTGTACAGGAAGGGCTCAGGGTATAGGTCGGCCCGCCAGTAATGGTAGACTGATCACCATTTCTAAATCCGGTATAGGTAGAGGTAAAGGCAGGTAATGCATCTCCTTTGTAAATAACCTTATCATCCGCTTTTACTGTGAGTGGTGCTGCTGTTACCGAAAGTGTTCCGTTCACATAGCTGATGGTATAATTGGTAGCAACCGCTCCTGAAAGCGTTATCGGGTAACTGCCTTTGCCTGATGTAATAGTAGCAGTTGTTGCAATTGCAGGCTTTGTTTCCAGGCTGTTTTCATCATCCAGGTATTTAAATCCACTATAGCTGAAAGTGAGTGGCGGGTTTACATCACCATACACTTTTTGTTTATTGTCTGCAGTAATCTTCAGAACAGGCTTCGCGATATTCAATTTACCCAAGCCATATGTTACCTCAAAATTTTCTGTAATAAATGCTGCAGGAACGATCGAGTGAAGCCCCGACGTATAACCTGTTATCAGGTTCACCGGCTTCAATTCGGATAGTTGTATTGAAGTTCCGCTACCAACATCTGTTTCATCAATAATTACAATTACATTACTGTTACTGTTTTCAGAAACCGAACTACCATTCACAATTGCAGTTGTATTCACTACAGCTTTGCTGTTCACAACGGCCTTACTATTGACAACCGCTTTGCTGTTTACTACAGCTTTACTATTCACAATGCTTGCTACAGCAGAATCAAGTTGGTA
>JAEUVI010000155.1 GCA_016787105.1 Chitinophagaceae bacterium
TGATTTATGCGTCTACTCATCTTGGTGCAGACACCTGTCCTCCTACACCTGACAGGAGCAAGTATGGAAACAAATACATCTGGCCTGTTTATGCGAGCTACGATATTTTCATGGCAGATCTGAATGGTAAAATTATAAAGCAAATAACCAATACGCCAGGATATGATGCCGAAGGAACTTTATCGCCGGACGGAAAAACAATGATTTTTACTTCTATGCGTGATGGTGACCTCGATTTATATACAATGAATTTAAAATCGGGAAAAGTAAAACGTATCACCAGCGAATTAGGTTATGATGGCGGAGCATGGTTCAGTCAGGATGGAAAAAAAATTGTATGGCGTGCGAGCAGGCCAAAAACAACAGAAGAAATAGAAGAGTATAAGAACTTGTTAAAAGATAATCTTGTTGCGCCAACGAGAATGGAAGTGTGGACTGCGAATGCAGATGGCAGTGATGCGAAACAAATTACTCAATTAGGCCAGGCAAACTGGGCGCCGAATTTTTTACCCGATGGGCGCATTATTTTTTGCAGCAATCATGAATATAAACGTGGCTTTCCTTTCAATATGTACACAGTTAATTCAGATGGGTCAAATATTGAGAAAATAAGCCGTGATAAAGGGTTTGATGCATTTCCTATGTTCTCCAGAGACAAAAAGAAGCTGGTTTTCAGCAGCAACCGCAACAATGGCGGCACAAGGGATACCAATATTTTTATTGCTGACTGGGAAAATTAAGTTGATCCGAAATAATATATCGTAGGATAGTAGTAGTAATACTACGCACCCGCTTTTAGTGGAATAATATTTGAATAATTTTGAGCTACGGACCAAACTGTTCTTAATATTATGACCATTCGCCTCGTGGCTTTCGCCTTGTTGGCTATCACCTTTTTTGGAGGGTGCCAGAAAGATCCAGCTGATTTTGCTAACGGCAATTTCATTTCTTATCGTCACGATCTCGACGTAGGGGCGTCCGCACGTGATTTGATCAGCTCGTCAAAATATAAATCACTCACTGTTGAGTTACAATATTTATCAGAAGATTTCAGGCCTGATGCAACTGTTATTGCACATTTTAAATCAATGCTGCAATCAAGATTGAATAAGCCTGGTGGAATTACAATTATCGAAAAGCAAATCCAACCATCACAGATAAGTTTTGGTGTAAGCCAGATAAGAAGTATTGAGCAGACAAGTCGCACGGAGTTTACGGAAGGAAATAAACTTTCTGTATATGTTTTATACCTCAATGGGTATTATGCTGTAGATAGTTTTGTGTTGGGCGCTGCTTACCGCAATACATCCATCGCCATTTTTGGAAAAAGTGTAAATGATTACTCAGAAGGTAATGCGAGTAAGAAAAAGGTTTTTGATGCTACAGTACTTGAGCATGAATTTTGCCATCTTTTAGGACTGGTTGATGAAGGCACCACACCGCAATCTGCTCATAAAGACGCTGCAAATGGTAATCATTGTACTAATCATAATTGCTTAATGTATTTCGCATTTATGGATACAGACCATTCCAGCCAGTATGCCAATGGTCTTGCAAGTGTTCCGAAACTGGATAGTGCCTGTATTGCAGACCTACGGGCCGCCGGCGGCAAATAATTTTCTTTTGAGTTTTAAGTTTTAGCTTTGCCGAAAATATTTTCTATGTATATCGGCCTACTTCATCTGCATAGCTTTCTCCGCTGGGTTATTATATTGTTATTGCTTATTGCTTTTTTCAGGGCATTAACGGCGGGCAATCGTCCATTCAATAGTGGCGATCGCAAGGCTGGTTTATTTGCAATGATTGCATGTGATATCACATTATTGATAGGATTCTATCAATGGTTTACTGGTCCATATGGATTTAATACTATCAAAAATCTGGGTATGAAAACCGTGATGGCTGACAAAGTATATCGGTTTTTCGCTGTAGAGCATATTACAGGTATGATTATCGCCATCGCACTGGTGCATATTGGTAAATCTTTTGCAAAAAAAAGTATCCCCGATGTTTCAAAGCATAAAAAGACAGCATTGTTCTTCGGCCTTGCACTGCTGATTATTCTCATTTCCATTCCATGGCCGTTTCGTGTTGCCGGTGCCGGAAGAGGCTGGTTTTGATCGTTGGTTTATTTTTATATAACAAATTGAAAGTACAAAGCCGCAAAGAATTCAATTTCCTTGCGGCTTATTCATTTTGCATTTTATTGGAAACCTGTATCGCTAAAGGTTATGCGTATTTCTCTTTAAAAATTTTCATGAACTGCTTCATCTCTTCCATATAGCCAATACTTACACGGCACCAGTTGCCATCATCGCCAAAGCTGCCGGAACGTAAGACGATATTGTATTTATCCAGCATCTCTTTTGCAAAATCTCCTTTAAAGTTTTTCAATTGGAAGAAAAGAAAGTTGGTGTGGGAATCCGCATAACGATACTTCAGTTTCGATAATTCATCTGTAACATATTTCCTGGCTGCGGCAATTTTCTGGCGGCTTGTTTTCCGGTGTTCTTCATCTTTCAATGAAGCAAGTACAGCTGTTTGCGAAAGTACACTTGTGCAGAATTGTGTATTGCCAAAATGGTTAGATGATAATTTCTCAATCATTGTAGGATGGGCGGCTATAAAACCCACACGTAATCCTGCCATCGCATGAATTTTCGAAAACGTACGCATGGCAATGATATTAGGATTATTATTGATCAGGCTGAACATGGATTCATTGTCTTTCGTTTCAATAAAATCAATATAAGCTTCGTCAATTAATACAACCGCTTTCTTAGATGCTTCTTCACAGAAGTTTTTTAATTCAGATGATTTAAGAATTGTTGTTGTAGGGTTTGCCGGGTTGCAGATATATACAAGTTTCGTTTTATCATTGATTGCCTTCAGCATTGCATCCAAATCATGTACTTTATCGTAGGTAAGCGGGATTTCTATTACTTCTGTTCCGATTTTCTT
>JAEUVI010000173.1 GCA_016787105.1 Chitinophagaceae bacterium
AGAGTGATTCAAGTTGTTCTGAAATATAAGAATTGGTTATGCGTTCCTGCTCTAATCGTTTACTATTGGTTTGCAAAAAATTATACAGTTTTAATTCATCAACGTTTAACTTTTCTAATTGTAATTTTCTGTATTGGGAATTAACCGAAAATTGGTTGAACTGATAGTAAGTTTTCTCATCCATTAAGAAGCTTTTTGCTTCGGGGTAATATTGACGGATTATATTCAGCATTTCAAACCCAGCCGCATCAAGGTCAAACCAGCAAAATAATTCTGCTTTTGCAAGCCAGGGAATGTGTTTGCTTATCCTGCTTTTAAACCCTTCTCCAAATATTGCTACGGCATTTTTTACTTTGGGAAATGAAAGAAAACATGCCCTGTTTTCAACTATAAAAACTCTTTCAGGCTTCCAATTCAGCAATGCGGAGTCTTCTAATGTCAATGCTAACTCATCATATCCAATTATTGGTTTCAGACTTTCATCCAATATTCGAATCTGGGCATAGATATTAGGCTTCTTGATGTAGTATCGGCTGGAAAAATCAATTTCAGTTTTGTTTATCCAATTGGCAGGCAACACTACATCCAGCATTTTTTTTAATGCTGCAGTATTATCCTCAACAAACTTAGAATGAACTTCAATTGGCAACTCTCTTAAGTATAGATTATGAGGTGGTTTATTATTACAGAAATAAGTACAGACTTTTATTAAATCATCTATTTTATCCGCCTGGGTAAGTAGGAAAATAACGTTTTCTTTCGCCCAAGCTGACAAGCCATTAAATGATGCTGTTATGTTATCAAAAGCATTATTAATTGCTTCATAGTCTTTTGTTCGCTTTGTATAAAAAAGGTAATCATCGAGGGCTTCAAAAAAGATTTTTGATGGTATTTTTTGCTTTGTGCCGTCAACTACTTTTTCTTTCCATTCAATAGAGTAGCCTTTTCCTTTTACTTGCTTTGATTGCTGATAAAGCGGAACGATTGCGGCCTTGAGTTCACTGAAATTTGTACCTGACAACTTCTTGTTGGAAGGGATTACCAGGGGGAAAATATCCTGCTCTTTCAAAACTGAAGTAATAACCTTATAAAACAGTTTATCAGATTTCTCAAAAAGTTCATTTGTTGTTATCATTCTTTTGTTTCGGCTAACTGTTTAAAACTTTCTTTCTTCTCGTAGTACTGTTCCATTGTAAGGTTATACAGAACGGAGCTTTTCTTGTTTTTTATTTCCACAAAATGAACCGCATTAATATAGGGCTCTGCAATATTAATTTTGTCCAGCGGGGTAACCACCAATATCTGAAGGTTTAGCTGAGCACAAAACTCCATCAGGAACCGGCTCTTTTCAGGATCTAACTTGCTGAAAGCCTCATCAACTGTGATAAAGCGGAGGCTTTTATGCTGTTTACCTTGCTGAAATATTCCAAACTGGTGGGCAATAGCAGCACCTAAAATAGCGTATGTAAACTGTGCTTTTTGCCCACCGGAATAACTGGCAGTATTGTCATGATATTGGCCTGCTTTGTTTTCCATTGCAGAATATTCCCTGGCACTGAATACAAGCCAGTTTCTTACATCCGTTACCTTTCTTCGCCAGGTTTCTTCTTTCTGTAATTCAGTAATTAACTCCTTGATATTATTAAAAACCTCCTGCCTGTAACTCTCATCTTTTTGAATTGCAAAATCCAGTGTATTGGGTATGGCAGCATTTAACTGACCTCTGAAAATGTTTATTTCATTTTCACCCCTTACAGGTCTGCATTCTAACTGTAAATACGTATCAGGATAGCGGTTGAAGGTTATCTTCTTTAAAGGCACATTCAACTCCTCAATCATGTCCTCAATTTTACTCAACTCATTGTTGAGCCAAGCCCTGTAGCTGGTGAGCGCATCAAGCATACTTTTATCCATATAGTCCCGGAACCTTCGCTTATGTTCAACGAGCCGCTGTGTTTGTATTGTTTTATACAAATCTTCCAGGTCTCCAAGCCCTGTCAGATCGGGTTTAATATTCATTACATCACCACTCCAGTTG
>JAEUVI010000185.1 GCA_016787105.1 Chitinophagaceae bacterium
ATGCCAAGAACAGTTGACCGTTGTGGTAATTGAAATCCATAAAACCAGGTTTTTCCTCTTTTTGCATCAGTCCGTTTAAACAGCTCAACCGTATGCTCGCCTGCCGGTAAGCGGGATGCTAGCGTATATAATGTTTTACTGGTATCAGGTTTAAGTACATGAATACTGTCACCGTCAATAATTACATTGTAATAATTATACCCTCTTTCGTCCTTAAGCATCGCTTTTAGCCCAGTGCCTTTAAACCTTATTTTGACAGAGGATCCAGCCCAGTAAATTTCTGTTGCTGTAGGATTGTTCACACCAATTCTTCCCTCATATTGAAGCAGTTTATTATGAGGGCCAATAATAGATTGCCTTTGCGAATAGGAATCAAGCGAGGGTACCATAAGAACAAAGAGTAAAGAATAGATACATCTTTTCCAAATAATAGTCTTATTTAACCGAATGTATTTCATACAATTATTTTGAAAGAATAATTTCTGTATCCCTGTTCAATTCCACTTTCTTTTCCATACTGCCGGTAGTGATAATATATGGAGATGAAAATTTTTTTTCTTTACCATTCACTTCATATTCCCGCAGTTCTGTTTGCAAATGGCCATTTTCATCGGTTATTGTTTGCAGCACCACATTATTGTTTTTATCACGAATAGTTATATCGGCATTTTTAACCACGTTTCTATTGGTGTCTGTAACTTTTATAGTTAGTGTCCAATAAACTGAATAGCTGTGATCCTGGTCTGAAGCGTCCACCTCAAACTTTGCGTTTTCAATATTATTTGATCTGAACTCAATATTTTTTGCAATGCATTCAGTACAGTCATTTCTCCATCCCATCTTGAAGGGCTTGAATGTAGCATTCGCTGTTGCCGATTTAACAATTGTATTGTTGTAAATTTTCGTATTGATGGTTCCTCCATAAAAGGAAGCGACCCACGCGGCAGGAACATTTGTCGTGATCCTGTTGTTATAAAATTTTCCACCAAAACCTTCTATGCCTCCGCATATATAAAAAGCCGCAGTTAAAGCCTTTGACGAGAGATCGGTTTTATTTATTACAATTTCATTTCCGAAAATATCATTATCACCTCCACTGGCACTGTAATAAATTCCCCAGCACATAGGAGTGTACCGCCTGGCATCTGGATAATCATTCGCAGTGATAAAAATTTTATTGCTATACACTTTATTGCCGAAGCAGGCGCTTTCAGAACCGGGCATTGCACGGTAATCTGCCATTCGCACAGCTGCCGTGCTGTATTCTTCATGACCATATTCACAGGTAGGAGGCGATGTTTTTATATTAAAAATATTGTTGAATATCTCGATATGACGATGCACATATATTTCGATGCCGGAGCCGGTTTCCGGTTCTATGTTGTTTTCAAAAATTTTTGAACTGTCGCCCATTGCCATAATGCTGTAATGGTTGGTGATCATTTGCCTGTTTACAAAATGATTGTGATGAATGCTTGATTTATTTCCCATGAATGAGAGACATCCCTGTCCTCCATTAAAGTCACAGTATGATACTTCCGAAGGAGCATCTCCTCTTAAATCAACTGCATAAAAATTAGCGTAGTGCCTGTTTATGATAAATGGGTTATCTACTTCAAAACTGCAATGCGTGATAGTAGCTTGCGGTATATCTGCTGCAATAGCGTTAATACCTGAGGTTTTTATTTTTAAATTTTCCAGAATTATTTTTACATTTTTTGCAGTTGATTGAATGCCCCATGAAACGATGCCAACGGAACCGCTTTCAATAACCCCATTTTTTATAACGATGTTACCTTCTCCTTGTATG
>JAEUVI010000228.1 GCA_016787105.1 Chitinophagaceae bacterium
TCTTCTCCCTGTCAAATTCTTTTTCATTATTGGCGATCCACACGGTGGCCACTCCATTGCCGATAATATTTGTAATCGCTCTTGCTTCTGACATAAAACGATCGACAGCCAATAGCAATGTCAATCCTTCCACAGGAATTACTTTTATAGCAGTAAGTGTAGATGCCAGCACCACAAACCCGCTGCCGGTAACACCTGCGGCGCCTTTGGACGTAAGCATAAGAATGCCAATGATAGTAAGCACCTGCCCGAAACTCAAATGCACATCGAAAACCTGTGCAAGAAATATCATACACATGGATAAATAAATTGTTGTTCCGTCAAGGTTGAAAGAATACCCGGTCGGTACTACCAATCCTACTACCGGCTTGGAGCAACCCATACGCTCCAGTTTTTCCATGAGTGATGGCAATCCTGCTTCAGAAGACGAAGTGCCAAGAACAATCAGTAATTCTTCACGTATATATTTTAAAAATTTCAGAATGCTGATTTTATACATTTTGAGAATAAGCGACAATACGACAAATATGAAGATGGCCATGGTAGTGTAAACGGTTATCATCAGTTTGCCAAGAGGTATCAGTGTGTCTATCCCATATTTACTGATTGTATAAGCCATGCCGCCAAAGGCGCCGATTGGAGCCAGCAGCATTACTTTATGCAATGCTTTGAAAACATAGTTGGAAATTGTTTTTAGGAAGGAGACGATTTGTTCCGGATGTTTTACATAGGTAAGAACAATGCCCAACACCAATGCAACCAGCAATACCTGCAGGGTTGAATTGTTTAAAAAGAATTGTAACCAGCTAAATGATTCAGTTCCTTTTTGTATCGATGATATATCTCCGGTTTTTACGGCAGTCGTATCTACACCACTTCCGGGTTGTATAATTAATGCGACTGCCACGCCGATTATCAATGCCAGTGTGGTTACAATTTCAAAATATAATAATGCCTTAGCTCCGACACGCCCTACCTTTTTCAAATCACCCATGCTGATAATGCCGAGTGATATGGTGAGGAAAATGATGGGATTAATAAATAGTTTAACGACACTGATAAAAATACCGGAAAAAAACTCGCTTAGTGTAACACCGATACTGAGTTCCTGGCCCAGGAATTTTGCTTTCCATGGTTTTTGTAATACTGATTGCAAAGCAAACTCCGGATAGAAATGACCAATAACAATACCTGCCGTAATAGCAAGCAATACCCAGAATGTGAGATTGGTAAAAAGTTTCTTCATTTATTGGCCACAAAGCCGCAAAATACACAAAGAAAAAAGTAAATGAAGACCCGTGAATCCTTTTTAGCAAGATAATCTATGGATATAGTTTCATTGCCTTTGAATGTTAACCACAGAGTTGAACAGGTTTCTCATAACATCTGAGGTACTCTTTCAACTCGTATTTTAAATAAATCAGAATTTTATACCGATGCTGATACCTGCAGAAAAAACAAACCCTTCACCAATAGCTGCTCCATCGGTTGACAAATTGGAAAAATAACCCGCGGAAACGGCCGGAGTTATAAATGCCATATCATTTATAAGAATCATATAGCCGGCTTCAGCTGCGGGCTGAATGGTCCATGTTTTGGTAGTGCCTTTGAGCAATGCACCTTCCCAATCAATTTTTAATCGCCATATATCAGAACGGATGCCCAAAAAAAACTGGTGAGGTCTGTAAGGAAAATAGTAACGATAACCTAAGCCAGCACCAGGACCACCGCCTTTTTCGATATTATGCAGATCGCCCCAATCCTTGCGATCGGCAATCATATAGCCGGCACGCACCTGGAAGCCGCTATGTATTGCTCCATTGAATGCTACATGCAGCATGCCGGAATAACCACCTGGCGAATGCCATTGAAATTCGCCACCTATATCCGTAGTAGTATAGCCAACGCTTTCCTGTGATTTTGCAACTATTCCAATGATAATAAACAACGAGAATGAGAGTACTGATTTTTTTAACATACAATTTCCCTTTTATAAAAAGTATTAGATGATGCAAACAGAAAGCGCTCCAAAACCTGGAACGCTCTCTATTTAAATTATAGCAAGCAATCAGAATTTAGGACAGTTCAATTTTTTTGCATTCGGGTCAACCGGTTTCTTGATATAGATAAGGGATATTTCTGCGCCGCCTCGCATATTGGAGCCGGGCTTGAGGCTGGATATATTTACATCATAAGTGGCGCCGATGTGGAAATCGCCGAATTCCAATCCTACATAAGGAATGATGGCATCGCCGAAGCGGTACCAGCTACCGATATAAATATTTGTTGGAGTTTCTTCATTGGAGTTTGCATTGAGTGCAAATGCACCACCTATAACAGTGTTGGTAGCATTTGCCTGGCGGCTATAGTTGCCACTAAAGTGTAAATAGTTGTATTGGCCCGCACGGATTTTACCTCCGGCCTGTATAGTAAGCCTGCTACTGAGTGTAAAAAACTCATCGCCTTTAAAACTTTCTTTCGGGCGGTTGATATGATACATAGATGCACCGAGATAGAAATTGTTATAGCCATCTGTAGAGCCATTGTAAAATATACCGGCGTTTACATCGATATAAGATACACTTACTCGCTGATTAGGAAATATTTCACTGGTAGCCCCGGTAAAGCCAGATGGAGTTAGCTGATCTTCGAAAGTAACTTTTGTTACATCTAATCTTTTGCCCACGTAGCCACCCTGGAAACCGGCGCCTAACTGATGAAAACCATTTTCATCAAGGGCTTTATGATAAGCAAGTGAAAGAGCTAAAGCATTGTTTTTTAAAACCCCATTTCCTGCATCATCAGCAAAGCCTAAAACGCCAATACCGAACTGATCATACTCCGGGATTTTATTCTTCAAAATACCTGCATCGAAAGACGCGGTATAGGTAGTAAAAGCATTATTAATAGTTGGCCATTGGTTGCGGTAATTACCCGCAACGCGGAAGGTGCCATCAAACTTACCTGTCATAGCAGGATTAAGCGTTAATGGCGAAGCAAAAAACTGCGAAAAATTAGGATCCTGGGCTGTGGCAGCCATTCCCAGCATAACGCAGATACTCACTGTACAGATTAGTTTCTTCATTAGTCAATTACAGAGTGGACGTACAAAATACAATAAAAAAATATGACCTCGAAATCTTAATTATTGCTGCATTAGCCCTGGGTTTTTGACCCAAAAGCGAGGTCGCCAGCGTCGCCCAACCCGGGAACGATATACCCCTTGGCAGTCAGTTCGTCGTCGATATCACCGCACCATATGATCACGGATGGCTCTTCTCTTTTTACATATTCTATGCCAACGGTACAGGCGATGGCACAAACAATATGTATTTCACGCGGATTTCCTTCGTCTTTTAAATACTGTATGGTTTTTACTAAGGAAGAGCCCGTAGCAAGCATTGGGTCAGAAATGATTACGACACGATCTTCCAGGTCGGGACAGGAGACATATTCGAGATTTATTTCAAAAGTACCGTCTTTATGATGCTTGCGGTATGCAGATATAAAAGCATTATCAGCCTTGTCAAAATAATTAAGCATGCCCTGGTGTAATGGCAAGCCTGCCCTGAGGATTGTAGCCAGCACGGGCTGCTCTTTCAGCAGTTTGGCAACTGCGGTTCCCAAAGGAGTTTCAATTTCTTTCTCCTCCCATTCCAGGTTTTTGCTTATTTCATAGGCTATTACCTCCCCAATCCGCTCCAGGTTACGCCGAAAACGCATACGGTCGTTTTGAACTTCCACATTGCGCAATTCGGATACCCAATTGTTGATCAATGAATGTTTTTCGCTCAGGTTAATTACCATAATAAACTGCTGAATTTAGATTGACGATTTATTGAGGACTTGAAGAATATTGGAGACAGAAATATATACTTTTGGCAAATCTAAAATCTAAAATCTCAAATCTGAAATTTCTTTCATGGTATATCGTGTAATCGGATTAATGAGTGGTAGCTCGCTGGATGGACTGGATATCGCTTTTGTTGAACTGCATGAAAATGCTGGTAAATGGACCTATGAAATTATAAAGGCTGATTGCTATTCATATACGGATGAATGGATGCAAAAGCTACAGGCTGCCATTACATTGCCAGCATTGGAGTACCAGCTATTGCATACGGATTATGGTCATTATATTGGCAGGGAGGTTAACCGGTTTATTGACGAAAACGGGCTTCATTATAAAGTAGCATTGATTGCTTCGCATGGGCATACCACTTTTCACCTGCCTGCAAAAAAAATGACAGCACAGTTGGGAGATGGAGCGGCTATTGCAGCAGCAACGAGCCTTCCTGTTGTTACCGATTTGAGGGCAATGGATGTGGCATTAGGAGGTCAGGGAGCGCCGATAGTTCCAATTGGTGAAAAGTTGTTATTGGGCAATTACGATTTCTTTTTAAACCTTGGTGGTATCGCGAATATTTCATTTAAAAATACATCGGGTTCAATCGCATTTGACGTATGCCCTGCCAACCGTGTGTTGAATATGCTGGCCAATGAAGCGGGAAAAGAATATGATGCAGAAGGGGCGATGGCATCAGTTGGAAAAGTAAATCAACAATTACTGAATGAGCTGAATACGCTGGAGTATTACAGCAAGCCCTATCCGAAATCATTGGCCAACGATTTTGGAACGGATATAGTTTTTCCATTAATAAAAAAATCAGGTGTTGATACTT
>JAEUVI010000079.1 GCA_016787105.1 Chitinophagaceae bacterium
GGTGATGAAGTGATTACACCTTCTTTCACATATATAGCTACTACGGAAGTAATAGCTTTATTGAAATTGAAACCGGTTTTTGTGGAGGTGGATAAGAAAACTTTTTGCATTTCACCGGAGGCAATAGAAAAAGCAATCACACCTGCTACAAAAGCCATTGTTCCCGTTCATTTATACGGTCATGCTGCGCCAATGGAAGAAATAATGGCAATAGCTAAAAAGTATAATTTATTTGTAATAGAAGATAATGCACAGGCTATTGGTTGCGATTATACTTTTTCTGATGGTACTAGAAAGAAAACAGGTACTATCGGCCATATTGGAGCTACTTCTTTTTACCCTTCAAAAAATTTGGGTGCTTTTGGAGATGGCGGTGCTTTATTTACAGATGATGAAGCATTGGCTGGTAAAATGAAAATGATTGCCAATCATGGACAGAGTAAAAGATATTATCATGATATTGTTGGTTGTAACAGCCGGCTCGATACTATACAGGCAGCCATACTGGATATCAAGCTCACACATCTTGATGAATATATAAAAGCACGAAGAGCGGCTGCTGATTATTACGATAAGGCATTTGCCGGCAATTCAAAAATTATTACGCCGTATCGTGCACCTTATTCGCATCATGTCTTTCACCAGTATACGTTACAACTGGATGGAATAGCTGATGTGACTAATGTGAGAAACGGATTAAGTGAATTTCTGGCCGGCAATAAAATTCCCTCTATGATTTATTACCCGGTTCCTGGGCACAAACAAAAAATGTTTGAGCATTTTAATACACAGTCATTAACCATGCCCGTTACAGACTGGTTGACAGAAAGAGTAATTTCTTTACCCATGCATACAGAGCTTAAAGATGACCAGTTGCAGTTTATCACTACAAAAGTTTCTGAATTTCTAAATAACTAACACCCTTTAAAAAATATGAAAATAGCTGTAGTTGGAACAGGTTATGTTGGCTTGGTAACCGGTACCTGTTTTGCAGAAACAGGCAATAGCGTAGTATGTGTAGATATAGATGAAAATAAAGTAAGCAAACTAAGCAGTGGTGAGATTACGATTTATGAGCCCGGTCTTGAAAAAATATTTCTGCGAAACCTTAAGGAAGGGCGTTTGAAATTCACAACAAACCTTGCAGAAGGAATAAAAGACGCAAAGATTATTTTTTTGGCCTTGCCTACTCCACCAGGAGAAGATGGATCTGCAGATTTGAAATATATATTGGGGGTTTCGGAAAATCTTGGAAAAATTCTTACAGATTATAAAGTTATTGTTGATAAAAGTACTGTGCCGGTTGGTACCGCTGAAAAAGTACATGCGGCTATTTTTAAAAACTATAAAGGAGATTTTGATGTTGTCAGCAATCCTGAATTTTTAAGAGAAGGAGTTGCGGTAGATGATTTTATGAAACCTGACCGTGTTGTTATCGGTACTACTTCTGAAAGAGCTAAAAAATTAATGACTGATTTGTACGCGCCATTTGTGCGACAGGGCAACCCGCTTGTATTCATGGATGAGCGTTCCGCGGAACTCACAAAGTATGCAGCTAATTCTTTTCTCGCTACTAAAATTACTTTCATGAATGAAATCGCCCGGCTTTGCGAACTGCTGGGTGCGGATGTTGATATGGTACGCCGTGGTATTGGTGGCGACGAACGCATAGGAAAACGTTTCCTGTTTCCGGGTATTGGGTATGGGGGTAGTTGTTTTCCGAAAGATGTACAGGCATTGGTGAAATCTTCTACAGAAGTAAATTATGATTTTAAGATACTGGAAGCTGTGATGGAGGTAAATGAGGCACAGAAAACGCACCTGATACCAGCTATTAAAAAGTATTTCAACAATAATTTAAAGGGTAAAAAAATTGCATTATGGGGGTTGGCCTTCAAGCCAAATACAGATGATATACGTGAGGCGCCGGCCCTTTACCTGATAGATGCACTGGTAAATGAGGGTGTATCTGTAAGCGCATTTGACCCGGAAGGGATGAAAAATGTAAAAAATCTGCTCGGAAACAAGATTGAGTATACGGAAAATCAATACGATGCGTTAAAGGATGCGGATGCATTAGTAATTGCGACTGAGTGGAGCGAGTTCCGAACTCCTGATTTTGATAAAATATCAGGACTTTTAAAAGCGAAGGCCATTTTTGACGGACGTAATGTATTTGACTTAAGCCAAATGAAAGAACTGGGATATTATTATGTAAGTATTGGCAGAAAAATAATTGAACCTTAACTTCTTATGACTGAAAAAAAACGGATTTTAATTACTGGCGCTGCAGGTTTTCTGGGTTCCCATTTATGTGATCGGTTTATTAAGGAAGGATACCATGTGATAGGAATGGATAACCTGATTACCGGCGACCTTAGAAACATTGAGCATCTATTTAAACTGGAACAGTTTGAGTTTTACCATCACGATGTAAGTAAATTCATTCATGTGCCGGGCAAGTTGGATTATATCCTTCATTTCGCATCTCCGGCCAGCCCGATTGATTATCTTAAAATTCCTATTCAAACGCTGAAAGTAGGGGCATTGGGTACACATAATTGTCTTGGCCTGGCAAAGGCAAAAGGAGCAAGAATGCTGGTAGCTTCCACGAGCGAAGTATATGGAGATCCAATGGTCCATCCCCAAAAGGAAGAATATTGGGGTAATGTAAACCCTGTTGGCCCGCGTGGTGTATATGACGAGGCTAAGCGATTTATGGAGTCTATCACCATGGCTTATCATACATTTCATGGTGTAGAAACAAGAATTATCCGCATATTCAATACATATGGGCCACGTATGCGTCTTAATGATGGTCGTGCGTTACCTGCATTTATCGGTCAGGCATTAAGGGGAGAGGATATGACTGTATTTGGTGATGGCTCGCAAACAAGAAGTTTTTGCTATGTAGATGATTTGGTAGAGGGAATCTACCGGTTACT
>JAEUVI010000291.1 GCA_016787105.1 Chitinophagaceae bacterium
CGCCCGATAGCCAGGTATAGTACAGCCAGTTTTTTAGTTTGTATTCCATATCCGTCCATTCTGGTTGTTTTTCTTTTATCCAAAGTGCGCCGCCGTTTCTTGTAGATGATACACTGACTACATCGCCAATTTTACCCTGCCTGATCTGATCGTAAAATGCACGCTTGCCATAATCGTAACGGAAACAAAATCCTGATACAACAGCAAGATTTTTTTCTTTTGCTTTTTTTGATGCAGCCAGTACTTTTCGTACACCAGGTGCATCAATAGCTACGGGCTTTTCAGCAAATACATGTTTACCGGCATTCACGGCTTCATGAAAATGTTCGGGCCGGAAAGCAGGCGGTGTCGTAAGCAATACAACATCCACATCAGTAGCCAGTACTTTTTTATACGCATCAAAACCGATGAAAATATTTTCAGGGCTTACTTTCACCCTGTCAGGGTAGAGTTCCTTTAGTTCTTTGAGTGATTGCTCGGCCTGTGGCAGAAATATATCACCAACAGCGGTGAGTATCACATCCGGATCGGCCTGCAAGGCCTGTGCGGCAGCTCCGTTGCCGCGGCCTCCACAACCGATAAGACCGACTTTCAGTGTTTTATTTTTTTGAGACTTTTGTGCAAAAGCAAGATCGCTGATCATTGTGCCAGCCACCAGGGCTGCGCCTGCTTTTTGAAGAAACGATCTTCTGCCAGACTTTTCACTTGTTTCCATATGAATTATTTATATGAAGTTTTTTATCTCAATTATAAATTGGGTCAATTTGTAATTTACAAAATTTGTTTCTATCGACCGGAGCAAGAAAGAAACCGGGTTTAATCTTTTTTCGCTGGTTTCATTTTTTGTTTTCATTATCGCGCCAACAGAGGCAGGTTAATAAACATGGTTTTTTCTTATATTAGTGCCTTCAAGAACCGATTTAAGAGTTTAAGGCTAAAGGACCCATAAAATCACAATCTTTCCCGCGACATCCTGCTATGGCTACTGCAACATCTGGAAACCGTCAACTGGCTTGTGTAATGTTTACTGACATTGTTGGTTATACCTTACTAATGGGCCAGGATGAAGACAAAGCCTTCCAGATACTGAAGAGAAACAGGGAAATACAGAAGCCAATCATTGACAAATATGGTGGTAAATGGATAAAAGAACTGGGAGATGGTGTGCTCGCCACTTTTTCAAGTGTAATGGATGCTGTATTAGCTGCCGCAGCTATACAGGTGACTTGTAAAGCAGAAACAAATTTTGAACTCCGTATAGGTATTCATCTGAGCGAAGTTGTATTTGAAAACAGCGATGTATTCGGCGACGGTGTAAATGTAGCGGCACGTATTCAGTCTGTAGCAGGTATAGGAGGTATCGTGATTTCCGAATCGGTGCAAAAAAACCTGACCAATAAAAAAGGAATTGAAACCAGGTTACTCGGCCCGGCCAATCTGAAACATGTAAAAGAAGCGATCAATTTGTACGATGTGGTGATTACTAAAGAATACGAGCTTGGAGAATATATTGAAATAAAAAGACAGGCCGCTCCGTCAAAAAGTATCGCCGTTTTGCCATTCCGTAACCTGAGTAAAGATGAAGAACAGGAATATTTCAGCGATGGAATAGCTGAAGAAATAATTGTAACACTTTCCAATATTGACAACCTGAAAGTAGTTGGCCGCCGATCTTCTTTTCAGTTTAAAGGAGATGGTATGGCGGTGAATGAAATTGGAAAATTGCTTGGCGTAAGTACAATACTTGAAGGCAGCGTGCGCCGCCGCGGCACAGGTGTGCGGATAAATGCGGAACTGATTAATGTGCATGATAGTTGCCAGTTATGGGCTGAAAGGTATGACCGCGAGCTAACAGATATTTTCGAAATACAAGATGATATCGCTGCAAATATTGCACAAAGATTAAAGGTCCAGTTTTTCGGGGAAGAAATAAGAACGATTCCTGTAAATATGGAAGCATATGAATTCCTGTTGAAAGGACGATTCTTCCTTGAGAAATACATAGAAGGATTCGAAAAAGCATTGGCCTGTTTTACAAGAGCGGTGGAAATAGATCCTAATTACGGCGAAGCGTATTGTGAACTGGCAAAGGTTCATTTCCTTTTTACAATGAATTTGTTTCAAACACCGAAAGAAGGATTTGAAAGGGCCAAATACTACGCTGAGAAAGCCCTGTCGCTGAATAAAGAGTTAGGCGCGGCACATTATTTATTGGGACAAATAAATTTCTGGTACCACTGGAACTTCAGTAAGTCAAAAGAAGAGTACGAACTGGCCGAACATTGTACGAACTCATTTTATTTCACCGGTGTGGTAATTGATCCTTGGTATAAAGCGTTTGGCTATGGTGATTTTGACGGTGCTGTTCAATCTATTTTTAAAATCATAGAAACAGATCCATTATCATTATACGCTCAGTTGCACCTGAGTTATTTTTATACGTTTGGCAGACAACCAGACAAGGCAAGAGAAGTATTGAACAGGATGCTGTCACTTGCTCCACATTTTTCAGAAGCGGTACGTTTAATAGCGTATAATTATTTGCTGGAAGATGATGATGAAAACGCATTGGTGCATGCGAAAAAAGCGGCGGCTATGTCGCATGGTATGGGTTGGTCGCAGAACTTATATATCATCGCGCTTGCAAAAAGTGGTCACCGGGAAGAAGCAGTTGCGGAATTAACCAAATGGGAATCGCAGAAAGGGCCATTGAATATTTCCCCGCTCGGCGTAGGGCTGGTACATTCTTTCCTTGGTGATTTGAATAAAGCGTTTGATTACTTTAATACGGCTATCGAAGAGCATGATATGTGGTGCGTGGCATTTAAGTACAGCGCCGAGTTTGATCATATCCGTCACGATGAGAGGTTCCAGGGCTTATTGGACAAAATTGGTTATCCCAGCTAATTAATATTTACAGGCACAATACAATGTCAGATCAATCCACTACGCCCAAACAATTGGGCCACGAATACATTTCGGCAAATGAAGATGCTATTGCTGCAAAAATGATCAATGAGTTTGAAGCGCAGATGGACCGGATGTACCAGGATAAAAAAATGCTGCGCCAGATACACACTAAAATGCATGGCTGTGTAAAGGCTCTGTTTACCATTGAACCCGGATTGCCGGAAGAATTGAAAGTTGGTTTATTCAGAACAGAAAAAACTTATCACGCATGGGTGCGGTTTTCCAACTCAAGCACAGTGCCAAAAGCAGATAAGAAAAAAGATATCCGCGGCATTGCAATTAAACTGATGGGGGTAGCCGGTGAAAAAATATTAAACGATCAGCATCTTGAAAATACGCAGGATTTTCTGCTGATGAACACTGAAACATTCTTTGCAAAAAATGTAGCGGAGCTGGCAACCCTGTTAACCGCGGTTACTTCGGCAAGTAAGCTGAAATTGCTGGGCTATGCTATCAATCCTGCGCATTGGGGTATATTAAAAGCTGCAAAACAATCAAATGTTTTTTGCAGTAATCCATTGGAGTTTGCTTACTGGAGTACACAACCATACCAGTTTGGAAAATCATCGTCGGCAGTAAAATATCATTTACGTCCGTCCGCGGATAATAAAGTTATTGTTGAAAATACGAGTGATTATAATTATTTACGGATTAACCTGGCGCAAACATTGAATAATCATGAAGCCAATTTTGATTTCATGGTTCAGTTTCAGAATGATGCGGATAAAATGCCGATAGAAGATCCTACCGTTCCATGGACATCACCATTCGTGAAGGTCGCCACGCTTACTATATTGCCACAGGTTTTTGATTCAATGGAGCAAATGCAGTTTGGTGATAACTTATCTTTCAATTCATGGCATTCCTTGCCGGAACATCGTCCGCTTGG
>JAEUVI010000066.1 GCA_016787105.1 Chitinophagaceae bacterium
CATCAATGTTCCTTCACGTTTATGAAATTCCGGGTGCGAAAAACTGATATTCTCCTTTTGCAAACCAACTAATACATACCTGCCGCCATGTGCCATATACTGAAAGGAGGTATTGATAGCATTCAAATTACCTGTTGCATCTATTACAACAGTTGGCATATCTCCATTTGTAATTTCTTTTAAAAGCCTGGCCGGATTTTCTTCTTTGCTGTTTATTACAAATTGAATATTGAGTTTTTCTTTACAAAACAAAAGGCGCTGTGGGTTAATATCCATCGCTATCACATTCGCTCCTGTAATACGGGCAAATTCCATCAGGCCTAATCCGATTGGGCCAGCGCCAATCACCAATACAAACTCTCCTTTCTTTACTGCTGCTCTTCTTATACCATGTGCTCCTATTGCCAATGGCTCAGCCAAGGCCAACTCATCCAAAGTCAGTCCATTGCCCTGTAATAAAGAGTATGATGGCACAACGAAATACTCCCGCATACCGCCATCGTCATGCACGCCACATACTTTTATATCCGTACAGCAGTTCGCTTTTCCATTTCTGCATGCAATGCATTTACCACAATACAAATAAGGAATTACAGTAAGCAAATCGCCGCGCTTAAATCCTTCCGCATCGCCATCTATATACTCCGCTGCCAGTTCATGACCCAGGATTCTCGGATAGTTGAAATATGGTTGCGTCCCTTCATATGCATGCAGATCTGTACCGCATATTCCAATTCGTTTTATTTTGATCATGGACTGCCCTGGCTGCAGAACTGGCATATCAGCTTGCCTGTATTCAAATAAACCCGGTGTAACACATACTAATGTTTTCATTCAACTATTTTTCTACGCTCATTTATATTTCCTGACGCAAATATGAATATACTTTATCATAGCAAGATATATGAACTTTCAGTACTATATGCTATCGTTTACTTAGAAAATTCAGCAAAGTAAATCTCATTGTTTCGAATGGATTTTTATTTAAGTATTTTCAATAATTTGGGTGATGATGCATAACAACCAAAATGATACTGCCGCAGAAGATGAGCGACGGCTGGCTATATTAGGTTATAAGCAGGAATTAAAAAGAAGTTTTTCCGGCTTTTCCAATTTCGCAATTTCATTTTCCATTATTTCCATATTGAGCGGTTGCTTTACTACTTTCAGTCAGGCCTGGAATAATGGTGGCCCGATTGCTATATCCATTGGCTGGCCTGTAGTAGCTTTCTTTATTTTAATTATTGGTTTTAGCCTGGCAGAGTTGGCCTCTGCTTATCCTGTATCTGGAGGTATTTATTGGTGGGCATCCAAACTTGGTGGTGCAAAAGCAGGATTTTATACAGGCTGGTTGAATTTAATTGGCTTGCTGGCAGTCACTGCTTCAGTAGTATATGGTTCAGCTACATTTCTCAATATTACTATCGGAACTTATTTTCCTGGATACGCTTCTGGTTTTCTCGGCGGTGATAGTATCAATCAGCAATTTTTCTGGTTTATCATTATAATGATTGTAATTACAATACTCAATTGCTTTAGCAGTGAGGTACTGGCGCTGTTTAACAACATCTCCGTATGGTGGCATGTGTTCGGTGCGGCAATCATTATTGCCATTCTTGTTATTGCACCTGCACAACACCAGGATTTGAAATGGGTATTTACTGAACGAATCAATAATTCCGGTTTCTCCAATGGGTCTACCTTCTGGATATATGTTTTACCATTAGGCTTGTTACTCACACAATATACCATTACAGGCTTTGATGCCTCAGCCCATTTATCAGAAGAAACAAAGAATGCACATATCACGGCAGCAAAAGGAATATGGAAGTCTATTTTTTATTCTGCGATTGGAGGATACATTTTATTACTTGCGTTTTTATATGCTGCAACCAAACCGGAAATCGTAAGTTCCTTTGACCCAAACATAAATCCATACGGTAGCGGGTCAGTAATTGCTATTTTAAACAATGCACTATCACCTTTTTTATTTAAGTCGGTTTTATTGATATCAACATTCGGGCAACTGTTTTGCGCTATCGCTTGTCTTACATCCTGCTCAAGAATGTTATTCGCATTCTCAAGAGATGCTGCTGTACCCGGGCACCAACACTGGTCGAAAGTAAACAGGCACCAGGTGCCTGCAAATGCAGTGCTGGCTTCTGCACTCATTGGTATCCTTATTACATTACCTGCTTTATGGAAAAGCCCGAGAGGAATACCTACCGCTTTTTATGCGGTAGTTTCAGTTGGGGTTATTGGTCTTTATCTCGCTTTCCTGATACCGATATGGCTTCGCTGGCGTATGGGAAAAAAGTTCATTCAGGGAGAATGGAATCTTGGCAATCATTACAAATGGATGAATATCGCTGCAATGATAGAAATAATTGTAATGTGCATTTATTTCATCATGCCATTTGAACCTGCTGCAGTACCAGGCAATAAAGAATTTAGCTGGCTGGCAGTGAACTATGCCCCTGTTCTTGTTGGGCTTACTTTATTATTTCTCTGGGCATGGTGGCATTTATCGGTAAAGAAATGGTTTATTGGTCCTATTAAAACAATCCAGCTCTAAAGATTAATTACTATGGCCATTTCAATACAGGATGCAAGATTAAAAGACATAGTATCACGTATACCTGTATTCGAAAATTTACAATCCATAACTCCCTTAGGCGGTGGCCTCACTAATATGAATTATAAAGTGAACACCCTGAAAGGGATATATGTATTACGCATAAGCGATTCAACATCTTCACTGCTTGGCATAAACCGGGAAAACGAAAGAGTAAACACAGCAAAAGCACATGAAGCAGGTGTTGGTGCCGCATTGATTGATTCGCTGCCAAAGGAAAACGCATTGGTAATAGATTGGATTGAAGCAAAAACCTTACATGCGGAAGATATTAAATCAAGCCCGGTGTTATTGACAAGGATAGCGGCAGCACTGCTACAACTTCATTCAGCTCCGTTATTCCAGGGAAATTTTTATTTCAGCAATATCCGGAAAAAATACCTGGATACCGTATTGAATAACCACTACTTCCTTCCTGCGGAGTATCTGTATTACGAATCACTTATTCTTGATTTGGAAGCTGCACTTTCAATAAATCCCGAACCACTTGTTTCCTGCAATAATGATTTGCTGGCAGAAAACTTTATGGATGATGGAAAAAAAATCTGGATAATAGATTATGAATATGCAGGCTTGAATGAAGCTTCATTTGATATCGGGAACCTTGCCAGTGAAACAGGATTGAACAATGAACAACTTGAATTACTGTGTGATGCTTACTGGCAGAAACACCTGCCCGGTAAAATTGCAAGGGCCAGGGCCTGGTCAATGATTGCCCGGTTTGGATGGACACTATGGGCTTCAATTCAGGAAGCGGTTTCCCCGATTGATTTCGATTTCAGAACCTGGGGAATGAAAAAATGGAATTCTTTGTTGCCAGAACTAAATGGCAACCATTATAACCTTGTTTTGGAAAATTTAAAAAATTATAAAGCATGAATCAATTACCTGAACAGGCACGAATTATTATTATCGGCGGTGGTGTGGGCGGCGCATCTATCGCTTACCACTTAGCGCTCAGGGGTGAAACTGATGTAATCCTTCTTGACAGAAATGAACTTACCAGTGGCTCCACTTTTCACTCAGCAGGATTGGTAGGACAGTTGAGAGGTTCTGTATCGCTCACATCCATGATGATGTACGGGGCAGAACTTTACAGAAAGTTATCAAAGGATCCGGAAACAGATCCGGGCTGGGTGGAGTGCGGCGGTATCCGGTTGGCGTGTACTCCTGAACGTGAGATGGAATTAAAAAAGCAGGTAGGCTGGGCAACTACATTCGGCCTGCCGCTGGAAGAAATTTCTCCGCAACAGGCGCAGGAGCTTTTTCCTTTAATGTCAACTGAACATGTACGGGCTGCTACATACCTGCCGACAGATGGCTACCTGGATCCGAGTTTACTCTGTAACTCTATGGCGAAAGAGGCAAGAAGAATGGGAGTGAAAATTTTTCAGCATACAAGAGTAACGGCTATCAATACACAGAACAATCAAATTGTATCCGTAACTACTGATAAGGGAACTATAAAAGTAGAAAAGGTGGTTGCTGCATGTGGTTTGTATACTGCAGAAGTAGCCCGTATGGTAAATGTAAGAGTACCGATTATACCAATGAGCCACCAGTATCTTGTTACGGCTGCGTTCAGAAATGTTTCAAAAGATGCTCCTCATTTACCCACTCTTCGGGATCCGGATAATCTTGTTTATTACCGTGAAGATGGGGCTGGGTTGGTAATGGGTGGCTACGAAAGAAATTCCGCTCCCGCTTTTTTAAATAAAGAATTGATCGACGAAGTACCGAAAGATTTCAATGGTAAACTATTGGCAGAAGATTGGGATCGCTTTGAAGAAATACTGGTGAATTCAGCCATGCGTGTACCTGCCATGGCAACTGCGCCGATACGAAAAATGATCAATGGCCCGGAAGCATTTACACCGGATAATGAATTCTGTCTTGGGCCAACTTCAGTAAAAGGATTCTTTGTAGCTGCTGGTTTTTGTGCGCATGGCATTGCCGGCGCCGGTGGCATCGGACGGGAAATGGCTGCCTGGCTCATAGACGGTCACCCTACGATGGACCTGTGGGAAATGGACGTTCGCCGTTTTGGTGCACAATACAAATCTTTTTCTTACTCACTGGCCAGGGTAGTCGAAAATTATGAAATGTATTATGATATCCGCTACCCGGGAGACGATCGCAAATCCGGGAGGCCTTTAAAAATGAGTTCGGCTTATGAGTGGCATAAAAATAACGGGGCTGTATTTGGTGAAAAATCAGGTTGGGAACGTGTGAACTATTATTCTGTTAATGAAAATCCTGCGCATGAACCACTGCGTCCTGCAGGTTGGTCTGGTAAAAACTGGAGCACAGCGATTGTAACAGAATGCATCGCAACAAGAGAAAAAGCAGGCATCTATGATGAATCATCTTTTTCAAAAATAGAAATCAGTGGACCCGGAGCCCCGGCATACATGGAGCATTTATGTTCCAATAAAATTGTAAAGGGGCCGGGTAGCGTTACCTATACGCAGATGCTGGATGAAAGAGGAGGCATTGAAAGTGATGTTACCGTTACACAAACAGGTCCAACAACATTTCGAATGATATCGGGTACTGCATTGCATAGCCATGATATGGCATGGCTAACGGATCACTTACCTGCAGATGGCTCTGTAACACTTAAAGACGTTACTGCTTCCCTCACCTGCTTTGGTATCTGGGGACCGGCAGCAAGGGATATTATAGGAACACTTACTAACGTTAATCTGTCAACGCAGTCGTTCCCCTTCCTGAGCATGAGGGAAACAACTATTAAAGGCATCCCCGTACAATTAGTGCGTGTTACTTTTGTAGGGGAACTTGGATATGAAGTATATGCAGATGCTGCCAGGGGAGCGGAACTTTGGGAAATACTATGGAAAGCCGGCCAGCCATTCGGCATGAAAGCTTGCGGGTACAAAGCGATTGATTCGCTGCGGACAGAAAAGGGCTACCTGTATTGGGGTTCTGACATAAGCCCTGATGAAACGCCGTTTGATGCAGGTTTGAATTTCGCAGTAGCTAAGGATAAAGAATTTCTCGGCAGTAAAGCATTAGCGAATCATACGGTAAAGAAAAAATTGGTAACAATAGTACTGGATGATCCAAAGGCAGTTGTTTTAAGCAATGAACCCGTAAGGATTAATAATAAAATATCCGGCCGGGTTACTTCAGGAGCGTATGGCGCCAGCATTGGCTCATCTATTGCATTCGCTTACCTCCCTGTTGAGCTTGTAACACCGGGAACCCAAACAGAGATTTTTGTGTTTGGAAAATGGATTAGTGGGAAGGTAGTCAAAGGACCATTGTATGATCCGAAAGGTTTGAAGGTAAGGATTTAATTTACTTTACTTATCATGCAGGAAATTATTGCCAAAAGCTGGTTACCAGGTTTTTCCATATCCTGGTTTGTTTAAAATCTTATCAAAAAAGCGTTTCGTAATTGAAACGCTTTTTTGATTCTGACAAATAAATTCACTTCACCCAGCCTTTAATCAATGTTTGTTGAAAATTTTTTATTTCCTTCCTGATTGCAAAGAGCCGGAAAATCAGAAAGCTATCTATTTCGGCGAATTTTATTACCTTTTTTATTAAGCTGACAAAAACTTCAACCACTCATTTAGCCTGGACTGCAGCCAATCAGCGCCAGTTCAAAAAGTATTTGAAATTGATAACAGAACATTATTATAAAAAAAAAATCCCTCCTATTATCAAGATCCTGCATTCAGATCGCAAATATTTCTATAATTTTAAATCAGGTGACTGCCTCTTTATTTCTATAACCTAAACTTAACTAATGATGTCTCCAAAACTAACTCTGATGCGGTTTTTATTGGCCGTGGGAGTTCTCCTCTGCTCAAACGTTCTGTTAGCACAACAAAGAACAATTACCGGTAAAATTCTTGACCAGAATGGTCAGCCGGTTGTAGGTGCAACAGTTGTAGCGAAGGGTACTGCCAACGCCACACAAACAAACTCTGATGGGAATTTTTCACTCACTGTTCCGGAAGGAACACAGCGATTAACTGTTTCCTCAGTAGGTTTTACTTCACAGGATGTTTCGATTGTAAACCAAAGCACTGTTGCACTTACGCTTGCGGCATCAACTGCCGAATTGAGTGAAGTGGTAGTAACAGCCCTTGGTATCGAAAGAAACAAGAAATCACTTCAATTTTCACAAACAGCTGTAAGTGGTGAAAACTTCACCCAGGCCCGTGAAATCAGTACGGCCAATGCGCTCGCTGGTCGGGTAGCAGGTGTAAACGTTTCAAAAATTGCCACAGGGCCAGC
>JAEUVI010000304.1 GCA_016787105.1 Chitinophagaceae bacterium
AAAGTACTAAAGCATTGGAGTGGGAACTGAGCGATATGGAGGAACTTGAAAAGTCAAACTTCTTTTCTGATTTATGGGATAAAGGCGAAGAGAAAAAATAGTGTATAATTCCTGCTTACAGAGTTCGGGTACATCCTGAACTTCATTTTTTTGTTTGGATATTTATACTGCGATTGCTTTCATTTTCCTTTCGCCGATCTGCTGCCTCCACATTGCATAATACAATCCTTTTTCTTCGAGTAATTTTTGATGACTGCCTGTTTCAACTACATCACCCTTTTCCAATACATATATACGATCTGCATGCATAATAGTAGAGAGCCGGTGTGCAATAAGAATAGTAATCTGGCTGCCCTGAAGAGAAATTTCCCTTATTGTATCAGTGATTTCTTCCTCGGTAAGCGAATCAAGCGCTGAAGTAGCTTCGTCGAATAGCAAAAGCTTTGGCTTCCGTAATAAAGCGCGGGCTATGGATAATCTTTGTTTTTCACCACCGGATAATTTTAACCCACCTTCACCAATCATAGTATCGAGGCCCTTTTCAGCCCGGGCTAATAAATTCTGACAAGCCGCCTTATTTAAAGCATCCATTACATCTTCTACAGTGGCTGTCGGGTTTACAAATAGCAGGTTTTCTTTTATAGTGCCGCTGAAAAGATTTGTATCCTGCGTTACAAAACCAATCTGGTTTCGGAGATCGTCAAACCTGATTTCTGTTTCATCCAGGTTGTTATATAATATTTTGCCTTCCTGGGGCCTGTATAAACCTACCAGTAATTTCATTAAAGTCGATTTGCCGCTTCCACTAGGCCCGACAAATGCAATTGTTTCACCAACCTTAACATCAAAACTTATATTATTGATTGCTTTTTGCGCCGCGGTTTTATGCTGAAAGGCTACGTTTTTAAATGAAAGAGTTTCAATCTTGCCTAAAGATTTGGGGTGAGCGGGATCCCGTTCTGGTTCTTTTTTCATTAGCGCATCAAAATTGTTCAATGATGCTTCAGCTTCCCGGTAAGAAAGAAGAATGTTGCCGATTTCCTGCAAAGGCCCGAAGACAAAGAATGAAAAAATCTGCATAGTAACCAACTGGCCAGCATCCATATACCGGCCAAAGATGAGCCACATGAGTATAAAAAGTATAACCTGGCGCAGTGTATTTACAAAAGTTCCTTGTATAAAACTGATGCTGCGTATGCGTTTTACTTTGGTTAATTCAAGTCCGAGTATTTTATAGGTATTTTTATTCAGCCTCTCTACTTCCTGCGTTGTAAGCCCAAGACTTTTTACCAATTCAATATTACGAAGCGACTCAGTTGTGGAACCAGCCAAAGCAGTTGTTTGCCCAACTATATTCTTTTGTATAGTTTTTATTTTTTTGCTCAGCAGGTTTGTAATTACAGTTAGCAGCAATATGCCGGTAAGATAAGCTACTGGAATTGTCCAGTTAATAAATAATGCGGCATAGAAGAATACAAACACAACACCAACAAGTACACCAAATAGTATGTTGATGAAGTTGATCATGAATTTTTCTACGTCCGCTCTCACTTTAGTCAGTACAGAAAGTGTTTCACCACTACGTTGATCTTCGAATTGCTGGTAAGGAAGCTTCATCGCATGTTTCAAACCATCGGTAAAAACTTTAGCGCCAAATTTTTGAATGATAACATTGAGAAAATAATCCTGAAAGTTTTTAGCAATACGACTGATCATTGCCACCGTAATAGAAGCCGTCAGTAACCAGATAACGCCATACAAATGATCCGGTTTACCGTTTTTATTAATGTAATCAGTTTTTATGAAAAGATAATCCTGCCAGGTAAAATGTTTATTTGGGGCAGGCAATGCCTGGTGTGCATTGGCAAGATTAATGAGCTTGCCGAAAATAATGGGATCGAAAAGTGAAAAGCCAATATTGATAGCTGCCAGCAATAAGGTCAGTATTACAAGCCACTTGTGCGGCTTCAGATATTTCAGCAGTATTTTCATGAAAATGGTTGGTCTGGTAAAAAGACGTTTTTCGTCTGCAAATACTATACAATTTCGTAAAAAATGTCAACTTAACAGGGTGCGTGAATAATAAACAAGCGCCGCGTTATTATGTTCAGGAGAAAGTAACAGATTTAGCCAAGATCTATCTCTGTATTATCACCTATGTTCAATGTCCTCGTTTCTCCGCGTATGCCGGTATCATTACCGATAAGCGAGCAGTCCAGTACAATGTCAAACAGGTTGGAGTAGGAACCGATGATCGAGTTTTTTATAATGGAGTAATCTACCTTTGTATTATCACCGATAGCCACATTTGGTCCGATGATTGAGTTTTTTATATCACACCCGGAACCAATACTTACCGGCTGAATGATGACTGTATTTTCAAAATGATGCTGCTCATCTATGCGGCCACCAAATTTTTTCAGTAGCGTAGCATTCGATTCAAGCAGCGTTTCTTTTTTGCCACAGTCAAACCAGTTTTCTACTTTAAAAGATTTAAACCTGGCGCCGGATCTTATCATACAGTCCAGTGCATCGGTGAGGCTGTATTCTCCTCTCGTCGTTACGCCCTGCGAAATATTGTTTTCAAGGCACTGAAACATCATTTCGCTTTCCTTAATCTTGTAAATACCAACAAGCGCCATATTGCTTTTTGGTATTTGAGGTTTTTCTATCACATGAGCTATGTATCCTCCCTCATCTATTTCTGCTACACCAAATTCGCGGGGGTCATCTACTTTTTTTACACCCAGCATAGATATATTGCTGCCAACTACTTCTTTCACATCATATTCGCAGATAGTATCACCCAGCACTACAAACATTTCATCGCCATTTACAATATTACGGGTCATTTTTACCGCATGACCAATACCCTGCCTGTCTGTTTGGTGTACAAAATGCGTCTGTAAATGGGGATATTTCTGGCGAACATAATCCTGTATTTTATCGCCAAGGTAGCCCACGATAAATACAAATTCGCTGATGCCCGCTTCCTGTAGTTGATCTATAATTATGCTCAACACATTCTTTCCCGCCAACGGTATCAATGCTTTAGGTTGTGTGTATGTATGCGGGCGAAGCTTAGTTCCTGCACCTGCTACCGGTATAATGGCCTTCACATGCTTTGTTTTGTTGACTAATCAAAAGCGAACGAAAGTAAATCAATTTTAGCGCAAACAAAAATAGCCTTAAAACGAAGTTTCAATCCATCACATACTTACTTTTGCAGCCTGAAAGTAAAAGATGATGTGTGCCCGGCTTTAGTTACACTGCTCATCGTTCGTTGCGTCGCACTCTTTTACGCTTTGATCACTATTCAACAGTTTAAAGCACTTTCTGAAGTACTGAAGCCTTTAAACTTTTAAACATTTAAACGATTCAACTTTCAATGCAAAAGGATACAGAAATATTTGGCTTAATCAACAAGGAACTTGATCGCCAGCG
>JAEUVI010000310.1 GCA_016787105.1 Chitinophagaceae bacterium
CCATATATCTTACTTTTGATGATGGCCCACTTGAGGGTAGTGAAGATATCAATGAAGCTGTAACGAAGGAGCAGGTAAAGATTAATGTCTTTGTGGTGGGGCAACACGCACTCAGCAATGACAAAATGAAAAATTACTACCAGCTTTATCTTGCCAACCCATTAATTGAAGTAGGAAACCACAGTTTTTCCCATGCGCACAACCAGTATCGTAAATTTTATGAAGATCCACAGGCTGTTTTGCAGGATTTTTTAAAATGCCAGGAGCTGTTGAAAATTCCAAACAAATATGCGAGACAACCGGGCCGCAACCAGTGGCGTCTGAAAGATACAACATCGAATGATGTGATTAGTGGAATGAAAAGCGCTGATCTTTTATTTCAAAATGGATTCAGGGTTTTTGGATGGGATGTAGAATGGGAGCATGATGCTAAGACTGGTACACCAATTCAAACCGTTGATGATATGGTTGAATTGATAGGAAGAAAATTACAGGATAAGAAAACATTAAGATCCGGCCACCTTGTTTTACTATCGCATGATGAAATGTTCAGAAACGGTTGGGAGGAGAGTGAATTGAAAGAATTAATTGACCGCTTCAAGGCAAAAGGTAATTACAGGTTTGAACACCTGAGCAATTACCCCTGATACCTAATTCCTGAGTGCTGTTTTTACAGGCAGTGAAAAAATCTTATGTGCTGCACTGAGTGTAATCCCAATTACCAAAACCTTCATGATTTTAAAATAACCCATAACTTTACTTTAGTAATTAAATAACCATGTATTGCGAAAACTTTGCCATAAATGGTTATTTCTTTGATTTTCTATTGTGTATTTTTTCCCCCATAACCTTAATCATGCGGACGGAATGATAATTGCTCTTTTTTTTAACATTTTAAACAAACATTAATCATGCCTACAAATAACAAGCAAAGCCGCAGGAGTTTTATTAAAACTGGCGCCAAAGCAGGACTTGCCGCCTCAGTTGCTATTCCCGTGCTTTCATCATTTGCAAAAGCAACAAATCATCATTTTGTTTCTCCTTTTGAAACACCGTATACTCAACAGCCATTGCCATACGATTATAAGGCGCTCGAGCCTGTGATTGATACGATGACAATGGAAATACACTACAGCAAGCATGCAGCTGCCTATGCAAAAAACCTTGCTGAAGCTGTTGCAGCGGAAAAAGTAGATACGCAAAAAACATCACTCGAAAACCTGCTTGCAGGTATTTCAAAATACACTCCCAAGATGAGGAATAATGCCGGGGGACATTATAACCATGAATTGTTCTGGAAAATAATGACAGCACCGGGAGCTGCAGCAGCACCAACAGGTTCATTATTAAAAGCGATTGAGAAAGATTTCAATTCGTTCGATGCATTTAAAACACAGTTTACAGATGCCGGTAAAAGCCGCTTTGGCAGTGGCTGGGCATGGCTTGTAAAGAATAAAGATGGAAAACTAAATGTGACATCTACGCCCAACCAGGATAACCCGTTAATGGATATTGCAGAAGTAAAAGGTTTTCCTGTAATGGGGTTGGATGTGTGGGAACATGCTTATTACCTGAAGTATCAGAACAAGCGCCCGGATTATATCGCAGCCTGGTGGAATGTAGTGAACTGGGATTTTATACAAAAACGTTTTGAAGGGGCATAGAGATAATTTTCATTTATTGATAAAAGAGTACTGCGAGGTACTCTTTTTTTTGAAATATATTCGACAGTTTTAGTTGTATGTTTGGGAATTACAGAAACTTACTATCAAACAATAATAAGACATGAAATTTTTTATCCGGCATATTCGCAGAATGTGGTTGCTTTTCTTTATAACAGTTTCTTCTGCTACCACATGGTCGCAGGTCAATTTGTATGTGGCCCCTGCCGGAAATGACAAAAACGCCGGTAGCCTGCAACAGCCTCTTCAGACAATTCATAGAGCTATTACAATAGCTGCAACTAATAAAGGGAAAGCAGTTGTTATTCATCTGCGGAAAGGCACTTATTATCTTGACACAACTATTATAATAAAAGCAGAAGACTTTACGGCTTCATCGCTTGCAATTAAAAACTATAAAGACGAACATGTAACAATCAGTGCTGGCCGCCGACTTCAACTAAAGTGGTCGGCTTATAAAGGAGGAGTTTATAAAGCGGTTGTTCCGCGGGGAATAAATTTTGAAAGATTATATATTAACGGGCACCTGCAAGTCCTGGCGCGTTATCCTAACTACGATTCCACTGCTCCTGTTTTTCATGGTACCGCTGCTGATGCAATCAGCGCAAGTAAAACTGTTAAATGGAAAAACCCTGCGGGCGGTTATGTACATGCCCTTCATTCGTATGAATGGGGTGGTTTTCATTATTTGATAAAAGGAAAGGATGCAGCAGGTGAACTTATACTGGAAGGGGGCTGGCAGAATAACAGGCCCGGCCCTATGCATAAAGAAAAACGTTTTGTTGAAAATATTTTTGAGGAACTGGATGCTCCTGGTGAATGGTTTTATGACAAATCAATTCACACACTTTATTATTATCCGCAAGCTGGAGTAAATCTATCAAATGTAGTTTGTGAAGTTTCAAATCTGAAGATTAGCTTTCTTTTATCAGGTACAGCTGAAAAACCTTTAAAGAATGTACAGTTTAACGGATTGAATTTTGCGCATAATGAAAGGAGTTTTATGGATACAAAAGAACCATTATTGCGAAGTGATTGGACTATTTACAGGGGCGGAGCAGTATTACTGGGCGGAACAGAAAATTGTAAAATAGCCGACTGTAATTTTATAGGTATTGGCGGTAATGCAATCATGTTTAGTAATTACAACAAGTATGATACGGTAACTGGTTGTCACATTGCAGATATTGGCTCAAGCGCGGTTTGTTTTATCGGGGATCCAAAGGCGGTAAGGTCTCCATCATTTGGCTATGAAAATTATATTAAGTATGATCAATTAGATAAAACTCCCGGGTCACTTACAGACAATTATCCACAATATTGCGTGGTAACAGATAATCTTTTGCATGATTTGGGAGAAATAGAAAAACAAGCGACAGGTGTGGAGATTGAAACTGCATCATCTATAACTGTTAGTCATAATAGTATTTATAATACGCCAAGAGCTGGCCTCAATATCGGTGATGGTTGCTTCGGCGGGCATATACTGGAATACAATGACGTGTTTAATACTGTACAAGAAACCGGTGACCATGGTTCGTTTAATTCATGGGGGCGGGATCGCTATTGGTCTCCTGACAGGGATTATATGGATAGCCTCGCTGCGGTGCATCCTGAACTGATATTGCTGGATGCGCAAAAGCAAACAATTATCCGTAACAACCGCTTCCGGTGCGATCATGGATGGGATATTGATCTTGATGATGGTTCTTCCAATTATTATATCTATAATAATCTTTGCCTGAATGGTGGTTTAAAGTTGCGGGAAGGTTTTCATCGCCGGGTAGAAAATAATATCATGATAAACAACTCATTTCATCCGCATGTATGGTTTAAAAATAGTGACGATATATTTAAGCATAACATCGTCATGAAAAAATATGCACCGATAGAGGTAAGCGATTGGGGCGCAAATGTGGATTACAATTTATTTCCTGATACTTCCGCATTGAAAGATGCAATGATAAACGGAACGGATAAAAACAGCATCGCTGCTGATCCATTATTTAAAAATCCTGCAAAAGGAGATTTCACTGTTGCCGCTAATTCACCCGCATTGAAAATCGGGTTTGTAAATTTTCCGATGAATCAATTTGGTGTGCAAAAAGCAGCTTTGAAAAAAATAGCAATGCAGGCGCCAATACCGGAACTATTTATTCTTACGGATGAGAAAGGCAAACCTGCGATAGTTTCATTTCTCGGCGCCAGTATTAAGTCAGTAGAAGGATTAGGCGATCGCTCCGCATATGGTTTGCCTGACGAAACAGGTGTTATTATTGTTGGTTTAGAAAAAAACAGCCTGCTTTCAAAAGCAGGATTACAGGTGGGTGATGTAATCCGCAGTTCGGGCAATGTGCCGGTAAAGAATGTAAAAGAATTAATTGATTTATACCAGTCGGTTAACTGGACAGGCAAAATGGATTTAACGGTAATGCGTAATCAGAAGCTTATTAATTTTTCGGTTGTGACGAAGTGAGTAATGAAGAACTCAGCCTGTGTTATTGGAAGTTGAAAAATATAAATTACTTACAATAAATCTATATTGATTATGGCGTACTGTCCGCTTTGCGAAAATGCTTAATAATTTATTAACGCAAGCGGAAAAGAGAAAATTGTATCCTTAGTACTTGCTGTCGTAAATTTGCACTTGTGCGGGTAGTCATGCCTTCAGGGCTCTTTGAAGTTTCATCGTTCTTCAACCGTTTTTGCGACAGTACGCAC
>JAEUVI010000370.1 GCA_016787105.1 Chitinophagaceae bacterium
ATTTGCCGGTTATTCCGATTTTAAAGGATACATCGGCGAAGTTGGTGCTCATTGATAAAAAAGGTAAAATCAAAAAAGGTCTCCCTGTCTCTCACTTCAGCCAGGCGACAATTATGATCGGAGAGGATAAATTTAATATTAATATCGCTGATAACGATATACTGACTTCTTTTGCAAGCTTTACTTACAATACAGTACCATCGTTTATAGAAAAAGAGAAAAAAGATAAATCATTTTCTATCCGGATAGATCAATACGCTGCTATTACCGTATCTGAACCGATGAGCGAAATGATGAGAAATATGAATACATTCAGGAAAAACGGAAAGCCAACTGTGAAGGCAAAGCGGGAGCGTAAACGCCTGGAAAAATGGAAGAAAACTGATGAGAAAAAGTTTGATAAAAAAATAGAAAATAATCCAATTGATCCAATTGACCTCGGTGAGTTTTTATTTAACTGAGTATTCGTTTTTTAAGATAATTATTTAATTCCTGGCATAAATGGTAACCTTGCGACTTTTTTTTCTGCTGTTAGTACTTTCCTTTTTTTTATCGAATAGAGTTACAGCACAGGATAGCATTTCTTTTCATCAGCATGATACCGTATTAAACCGGAATTTGACAATTTCCTATACTATTGACCTGGTTTCAAAAGAGCGGAATAATGGAATTGGCGAAACTTATAACGGGGGATTGAAAACTGTTTTTATAAGTGGGAGTAATGCACGGGTAAGACTTGTAAGCCTGATGCGGATTCAAAGCATTTTTTTATTGCCGAAAGCGAACATAAAAGGAGAAGCTGTCATTGTAAAAGAGTCAGGAAAAAATAAATACAAAACGTACCTCTCCGGTAATGACTGGAAAAACTATAACAGTAAATATGATAGCGCGACTTGCCTTTTTACAACAGATAGTATAACTATTCTTGGATATCCTTGCCGCAAAGCGCTGGTTAGTTTACAGGACAACCGATCGATAACTGTTTATTATACTGATAGCTTGCGTAATCCCATTTTCGGAACTGTTGATCCTGCATTTAAATGTATACCGGGTATAGTGTTGAAATATGAGTACTCTTATAAAAAAGGGACTATTAGTTATACGGCTGCTAACATCAGTACAGATAAGATAACTCCGGATGTATTTAAAGTGCCTTCCCAGGGATATGCTATACGTAAGTTCTCGGGTGCTAAATCAGCGGATGATTGAAAAATTAAAAGATTATCTATGGCCGTTAAAAAAGTGCAGAAGCTTAATTCTTTATAAGCCTCTCTGATTAACGAGATTAATCAATGAGGCTGTGTTTTTAAGATTCAGCTTCTTTAAGATGTGATAGCGGTGTACTTCAATTGTCTTCTGGCTTACATCCAGTTGTTCTCCGATTATTTTAGAAGAAAGACCTTGCTGTAGCAGCTTTATAATTTCCAATTCGCGTCTTGTAAGAGATTCAATATCTGTTTCGCCTTCCTCTGCATTCAATACATTCAGCGCAATTTTTTCTTTTATATCGTGGCAAACATATTTATCACCTGCAGCAACTTTAATTATCGCATCTATCATTTCTTCTTTCGAAGAGTTTTTCGTTACATAACCACTCGCGCCGGTTTGCATCATCCTTTTGGCATAAGCGGGCAATGCATACATCGTTACCGCAATTATTTTTGAATAAGGAGATACTTTTTGTAATTCTTTTGATAAATGAAAACCAGTAGTACCCGGCAGGTTTATATCCAATAATACAACTTCAGGGTTTTTGGTTTTTGTAAGTTGAAGTGCTTCATCAGTATCGCCTGTAGAACCTACAATGCGAAAACGCATATCACTTCCTAATACTGTGGCCCAGACATCTCTGAGAAGCTTGTGATCATCTATTAATAGAATACTTATTTTTTTTAGCATAGCGGTTAAGGGTGTAGAGCTGTGGAGTTAAACAATGAATAACGTTTATATGATAAGGTGGCGATTTGATACCACAAAATTAATAATCATTCTGTATTTAAACATTCGTTATACCTTTTAAATAATACAATTATTTGCGCAAACGATTTAATTTCATGTTATAAAACATCAATCTAGTCTTGAATAAGTTTCTTGTAATGGAAAACACTTATGCAAGTCAGCATAATCATCGTACCTTTTGTTTGATCATTTTTAAAAGAATAAGAAACACTAATCAGAAATAAATTTTTTTATAAAATAGGGATACGAATAATGAGTTTGCATCCTTCCCCAATTTTTGTTTCTAGTTCAGCATTGCCATTATAAAATTTTGTGCGTTCATATATATTTGAAAGCCCGATACCACGTCTTGTTTCCAATGCATTAAATCCTTTTCCATTGTCTTTTATCACCAATTCAACCGTATCAGCATTACCCCGCAGAAAAATACACGCTTTGTCCGCTGCACTATGGGTAATAATATTTTTGAGTTGTTCCTGTATTATCCTGAAGATAACCACTTTTTTCCCATCACTAAGACTATCGGCCACACTATCGTGAGTGAATGTGATTTGAATACCGGATGAAGCCTGTAGGTCGGTAATCATTTTTTGAAGGCTTGCTGTTAATTCTTTTTCTTTGAATTGTGTTGTTACCAGTTCTTTGGAGAGTTTTCTTATCTCTTCAATAGCCATAACCAGGTAATGTATACTTTTTCCCTTTGCCTGCTTTTGCTGATCGTTTAGCGGATTAAACATATCAACAAACAATTTTGCAGTAGAAATTATCTGGTTAATATTATCATGAAGTTCGTAACCTATCCTGGCCCTTTCTATTTCCTGCACACGTATCACTGTTTCAGATAGTTCTTTTTGTCTTCTTAGCGTATCGTTATTCAACTGGCTTTGTAATGAATCTATTTCGGCAACATCATGCAATGAGCCTATCATTTTTACCGGCCGGCCATTTTCATATACGACATATCCGTGGTCGTGAATAAATTTATATTCGCCGTCGGCACATTGAAACCGGTACTCATCTTCCCAGAATAGCAGTTGTTTATCAATTGCTTCATTTACGCGATTATTAACCCGCTCTCTATCTTCCGGGTGAATTCGCCGGAACCACCAATCCAGCCCATCTGTCTCGTTAACAGGATAGCCGATCATTTTCATTAGCGTGTCATTGCGGAATATATGACCGCTTTGCATATTCCATTCCCAGATTGCATCTGTACCTGCAAGCCTGAGCAACAACAATTGTTTATTGATATCTGAATTTTTGCTCAGATTAATCTTTTTGGAGATATGGAAAGCCTGCCCGCCAATCATAAACTTTCCATCAATTCCTTTTACCGGAAAAAGATTTACCTGGAATGTAATGTTTGAACCATCGGCGAGTTTTACCTGCTGTATCGTGTCTATGGGATTGAGGGTGTTTAATACCTGCACATGCTTTTCATACAGTCCATCAATAACTTTCAACGGTAAAATAGCCGGTACTTTATTATTAATAGCATCATCCGAAAGGTTGAAGTATTTTTTGAATGACGTATTCGCCCAAACAAGATCTTCGTTTTCATCGATAATCCAGCCGAGCGACTGGCTGTCATTCATAAATGATGCTGCCAGGAATTTGTCGGGATTAAAAGATAAAATGGTGGCGGTAGCATAACTTGTATTTGCAATATGCGATACGGTCAAATCGGTACTTGTTATCGCATTTTCTTTCTGTGGTAAGGCTTTTTTATTGCTGATCTTCATTAGTACTACTGAATTTTCAAGTCCTGCTGATACAGTAAAATAAAAGTAGTAAGTGATCTTCGCTGGTACAATAGACGTAAACCAATAGTTTAAGTCATGGTAAGCACTACATGAAAACACTTAGTAATCAAGAAAAATTGAAGTGTCTGGGATAACAATCAAAAACAAATAGCAGATTTTATATCCATTACTGGGTGAGGGTTATTTAAAAAGATCAAAAAAACCAGCACAAGGCTGGCTTTCTCTTTTGTTGACCCATATGGATTCGAACCATAAATGACTGAACCAAAATCAGTAGTGTTACCATTACACCATGGGTCAATCTCACCCTTTGTCCGGTATTAGAACCGTTTTTGGGAGTGCAAAAATAGGGTTGTCAGGCTTCAGAACCAAGATTATTTTCAAAGATTTGTGAAGCTGTGAAAAACCCATAGAGCATTCATTCTCACGTATTATGGATAAAACTATGCCTGCGTACCTGCATATCGGGGTTCCTGTTTTTCATCCCTTTCTTTCAATTCTTTGAGTTTATTCAATGCCCCGGCGACCACATCGCACATGATGGTATAGAGAGCGCCTTGCCTGGAATTCGCATAGATATATTCCAGTGCTTCATTTTCGTTGGCAATAGTTATGGTTGGAATGGCAGGATTTACCCTGTTAATACCTTCTTTTAATAAATCAATTATTTCTTCCGCGGTCCTGCCACGCAGGTTTTTGTCACAACGGATTATTATCTCATCAAAATAGTTCGCGGATATTTCCCCTAACTCACGGATATCTTCATCCCGGCGATCACCTGTGCCAGATATCACTCCGATACGTGTGCGATAATCCAGCTTGCTTACAAAATCGCAAAGCAATTTCAAACCATGCGGATTGTGCGCAAAATCGGCAAGCACAGTGAAATTTTTAAAGTGGAAGAAATTTAATCGCCCCGGTGTTTGAGAAGATGATGGAACAAAGGATGCCAATGCAGAGCGGATATCTTCAATCGTAATATCCCGGAAAAGATAGGTTGCAAGAACAGACGGGAGACAGTTTGCGATATTATGCGTGGCCTTTCCTTCAAAAGTTAGCGGTATATCTTTCACATTCATAACCCTTATTTTCCAGTTTCCTTTTAATATGCTGATAAACCCATTTTCAAAAACTGTGGCAAGGCCACCTTCGCTGCAATGTTCTTTTATCCTTGGATTGTTTTCATCCATGCTGAAGAGGGCTACATTACATTCCAAATCTTTTTTCATAGCATATACCAAATCATCATCTGCATTCAGTACGGCATAGCCATGGGGAAAAACAGTTTCAGGCACCACTGCTTTTACTTTTGCCATTTGTTCTACATTATTAATGCCTCCGAGGCCGATATGATCAGCCGCAACGTTTGTTACTACTGCCACTTCGCAATTCTGAAAAGCTAGCCCCGATTTTAATATTCCACCTCTTGCACATTCCAGCACTGCGAAATCTACTGTAGGATCTTTTAATACAAACGCGGAACTGATAGGCCCGGTACAATCACCTTTCATCATCAATTGGTTTTGTATATATACACCATCACTGGTTGTATACCCAACTTTTTTACCGGCACTCTTGGCAATATGTGCTGTTAATCGTGTAGTGGTGGTTTTACCGTTTGTGCCGGTAATAGCAATGATAGGAATGCGGCCGATGCTTCCTTTAGGAAAAAGCATATCAACAACAGGTTCTGCTGCATTTCGTGCAAGTCCTACTGCAGGCTCAATATGCATACGGAAACCAGGTGCGGCATTTACTTCGAGTATTGCGCCGCCATTGTCAGCTACCGGCGTTCTTAAATCGGTAGCCATTATATCAATACCACAAATATCAAGGCCAATAATACGGGCGATGCGCTCAAACATAAACACATTGGCAGGATGTACTTCATCTGTTACATCTGTAGATGTGCCACCGGTAGAAAGATTGGCGGTAGGTTTTAATAGAACCAATTCACCTTTTGCAGGAACGGTTTCTAAAGTATATCCCAGGTCATTCAGCATCTTCCATGTGAAATTGTCAATGGTAATTTGTGTCAGCACTTTTTCGTGACCATATCCGCGGCGTGGATCTTTATTTGTTTCATCTATCAGCCATTGTATGGTATGCTCACCATCACCCACAACCGAAGCGGGCGTGCGCAATGCTGCACAAATAAATTTATAATTAATGACCAACGCCCGGAAATCAAAACCTGTAATGAATTTTTCAACGATTACATTTCTGCCATATTGTTTGGCTGCTTCCAGCGCTTTTACTGCAACTTCCCATGTAGTGATATTGGTAGTATTTCCCTTTCCGTGATTACCATCAATTGGTTTTATTACCAATGGATAGCCATACCGTTCTATGGCATCTTTCAATCCTTCTTCGCTGCGAATAACTGTTCCTCTTGGAACCGGTACTTCCGCAGCTTCCAGCAATGCTTTTGTTTCTTCTTTATCACAGGCAATGTCAACGGCGATATTTGAAGTAGTTGATGCGATTGTTGCCCGGATACGTTTCTGATGTATGCCATAGCCGAGTTGTACAAGGCTTTGTTTGTTGAGCCGGATATATGGAATGCCTCTCTTTGCTGCTTCTTCCACAATACAACCTGTAGAAGGGCCGAGCCTTGTGTCTTCGCGTATTTCACGCATCTGTTGAATATCTTCCTCGAGGTTGTATTCTTTTCCTTCTATCAATGCCTGTGCAATGCGAAAGGCAGCTTTTGCGGCATATACACCCGCATCTTCTTCCATATAGCTAAATATCACATAATAAACACCCGCTTTTTCACCGGCACCTCTTGTACGGCCAAAGCCGGTATCCATGCCGGCGAGGGTTTGTATTTCCAAAGCAATATGTTCTATCACATGGCCCATCCATGTACCTGCATCCACACGGGAAAAAAAACCACCGGGTACTCCTTCGCTGCAGCGATGTTCATACAATGAAGGAATGAGTTTTTCAAGTCGTTCACGAAAACCAGGAATTTTGTTGGTAGGCTGCTCTTCCATTTCTTCCAGGTCGAGTTTCATTTGTATCAGTTTTGGCCGGCGCACACTCCAGTAATTCGGCCCCCTCAGTACTTTTATTTCCAGTATTTGCATAGCAGTATAGTTGAGTATTCAAATTAACGGATTTCCACCTGTCCGCCAATTTCTTTCGGATGGTGATTGAGTTATGAAAAATAGCTGCCGGGCTGAAGAATTTCTATTTGGCTTTTGTTGTATTTCTTCCAAAAAGGTACCGCTTGTTATTTGAGCGGGCTATCTTTTTGGATTTTATTTTGAGTTATTTATCTTTCTGCATAGCACAATGCAAAAGAGATTTTTTTATTATAAATTAAGTTGTGGAGAGGATGCGGTATATGATGCTGTAAAACGGTTGAAGGGTAAAGGGAAAGATATTTTATTAATAACCCCAAACCGGGTTTTAAGAATTTTTTTTTAAAGTAGGGATATTGGTTACCAATACATTATTTATCTCTTCCCAAAAGCTTAAAATAGTTAGGTTTTTATTTCGTTGTATAGATAGTACTTTTTAAAGTGCAGTTATACGCTCCTATGATAAAATTTTTCAGCAATAAAAAATCAATTCTGTATGGTTGTTGTGCGGCATTCATGGTAGCTATAATTTTTGCAGCATTTAGCATTGCCGGTAAGGTTAAAGAAAAAAAGAAACAACAATATATCGGTAGTCCGCAAACTGGTGACGTGTACCTCGTAAAGGAAAACAGCAAAGAAGAAACTGGATATTATTTTTTAAAAGTCGCAGAGTTATGGGAGGATTCAATAATTGTATACCATAGCAGTTTTGAATATAACCATGCGGTGAAAGAACTGGATAAGGAAGATTATTTCGTCCTTGATGAACAATTGATATTTACCAAAAATCAATTGCAGCAGATGCTGGATAATAATGAGATCAGTATGGTGGAAAGAGATTATGGAAGCAACGAGGGATTTAACCGGATGAAATATTAATGTTTCAAAATATCCCGGGCGCCACGGGATATTCTTTATGCGCTCGCTTTATCCAATACCGGCATTAAGTTAGTTGCCACTCCTATCCGGTTCCAGGCATTGATTACAATAATTGCCATCAGCACTTCGCCGATATATTTTTCATCCAGCAGTTTTGCGGCTTTGTTATAGGTTTCCTCAGATACACGGTTGCCGATAAGTGTCACTTCTTCTGTTAATGCAAGTACTGCTCTTTCTTCTTCAGTAAAGAATGGGGTTTCCTTCCACGCGGTTAATGCATATATGCGTTGTTCTGTTTCTCCGTGCTCTCTTGCTTCTTTGGTGTGCATATCTATGCAATAGGCACAACCGTTCAATTGCGAAGCCCTGATTTTAATCAAATCGCGGTGAACAATATTGATGGAAGTTGATTCGGAATACTCGTCAAATGCTAACATTGCTTTGAATGCTGCAGGGTTTGTTTTCTTTAAGTTGATCCTGTTGTTCATGATAAATTGTTTTTGTGAATACAAATTTCGGTTGTAATCCGTTGGAAAATCTTGAAGTAGTTCAAGAAATGAGGGCGGTTAAAAATGTTTGGCGGCAGATGGGTTTACTATTACCGTGGCCCCGATTTTTGAGTATAGAAAAGGATTCGTAATTTAATTAAAGATCCCGGCTTTGTTCAGCACAGATCGTGACGAGAAAAGCTTGCTAAATAATACTTTGGTATTATAAAATCGAATCGACTGGCACAATAAAACTGCAACTGCCAACATGAAAAAATTTCAAGTCATAATTGGTTTTTTAGTTTGTGCTTTTATCCTGTCTGTTTGTTTTCAATGCCGTAGCAATTCCGGATCAAATGATTCTACGAAACTGCCGGATGAAGTGAGTTATAATTTTGATATCCGTCCCATTCTTTCCGATAAATGTTATGCCTGTCATGGGCCGGATTCCAATAAAAGAGAAGCTGGTCTGCGATTGGATAAAGCAGAAAGTGCATTTGCTGCTTTAAAGGAACATCCCGGCTCATATGCTTTGGTCGCTGGCCATCCGGAACTATCCGAATTGTTTCTTCGCGTTTCAACACAGGATACCAGCATGCTGATGCCACCGGCTACATCCAATCTTCCCGCACTTACAGCACACGAAATAAGTCTTATAGAAAAATGGATTAGGCAGGGAGCGAAATATGAGAAACATTGGGCTTTCACAGCACCTGTAAAGCCGGCATTACCCAAAGTAAGCAACAAGGATTGGCCACAGAATGAGATCGATTATTTTATTCTGCAAAAGCTGGATCAAAAAGGGATGAAGCCAAATGAAGAAGCCGATAAGGAAAAGTTATTGAAGCGGCTTT
>JAEUVI010000375.1 GCA_016787105.1 Chitinophagaceae bacterium
CCCCCGATGAAAAATTTTGTACTGCCGGGCGGGCATGCTATCGTTTCTCATCTGCATATTGCACGCTGTGTATGCAGGCGGGCAGAACGCTGCGCTGTGAGATTGGAAGTGGAATCATTGGAAACAGAATCATTGATTTTAAAATACCTGAACAGGCTTAGTGACTATTTGTTTGTTCTTTCCCGTTATATTGCTCATCTGCTGAATTCGCCTGAAATTGCCTGGAAGCCGAGGGTTTAGCCCCCAACCCTAAAGGGGGGTAATAATTAAGAGAAAGATTTAATTTCTTTCAAGATTGGTTGTATTAAATCCCCTTTAGGGATTCACTATCTTCCCATCTTTCATGTATAAAACTCTGTCTCCAAGTTTTGCCAGTTCTTCATTGTGCGTTACAATCAAAAATGTCTGGCTGAATTTATTTCTTAAATCAAGAAATAACTGGTGAAGTTCTTTTGCATTCGCAGAGTCCAGGTTACCGGTAGGCTCATCGGCAAAAACAATATCGGGATTATTAATCAAGGCCCTTGCTACAGCTACCCGTTGCTGCTCACCACCTGAAAGTTGGTTGGGCTTATTTTCCATCCGCTGGCTTAATCCGAGCATCGTAAGAAGTTCAGCAGCTTTTTCCTCCACTTCTTTTTTCCGCCTGCCGGCAAGCCAGCCGGGTATGCATACATTTTCGATAGCGGTAAACTCTGGCAGCAAGTGGTGAAACTGGAAAATAAAACCAATGTGCTTATTGCGGAAAGCAGCGAGCTTTTTACCCTGCAATGAGCTAATCGCCGCATTATTCATGATAACCTCTCCCTGATCAGCCTTATCCAAAGTACCCAAAATATGTAATAGCGTACTTTTTCCTGCCCCTGAAGAGCCCACAATACTTACGATCTCCCCTTTTTTAATGGAAATATCCACACCTTTCAGCACCTGCACCGCTCCGTATGTTTTAAAAATATTTTTTCCCTGTAACATGCAGCCAATTGGGGTTTTAGAAAATCAAATATCTGTAAATACAATCCATAATCAAAAAAGGAAAGTAAGCAACCGGTCAATTTTATGAAATCATTCTACACCGGCCTTACAACACAGATTTGGAAAATTCGTTAATAAAACTACTTTTGCGGAAAATTAGGGAGGTAGAGTACCTGAAAAGTACCCTGTTTTCCGGGAGTTAAAAACCTTTTTGAAGAATGTTCTGGACACTTGAATTAGCCTCATACCTGGAAGATGCGCCCTGGCCGGCCACAAAAGATGAGTTGATAGATTATTCCATCCGTAGTGGTGCGCCCATTGAAGTGGTTGAAAACCTGCAGGAGCTCGAAGATGAAGGAGATGTGTATGAAACCATCGAAGACATCTGGCCCGACTATCCTACACAGGATGATTTCCTCTTTAATGAAGACGAGTATTAAAGCTATGAGCTGTAGCCCCGTGCTACCAAACTTAAAATAATGAAAGCCTCTTGTTACAGAGGCTTTTTATTTTGTTACCAACAGATTTACTACTATCAGCTTTTCTTGCGTCGCACTATTCATCGTTCTGTTCGCTACGCAGCTAAGCTTACTCCACACCCAACTTCGTCATCACTTCATTACTTACACCAGTGGTGGAATATCCGCCATCATGAAACAGATTCTGCATCGTCACCATTTTAGTGAGGTCGGAAAATAATGTGATGCAATAGTTAGCACAATCTTCTGCTGTTGCATTACCAAGCGGTGCGATAGCATTTGCATAATCATAAAAATCGCCAAAGCCTTTTACACCAGTACCTGCCGTTGTTTTTGTAGGAGATTGCGAAACTGTATTGATACGCACTTTTTTTGCCAATCCGTAATGATAGCCAAAGCTACGGGCAATAGATTCCAGCATTGCCTTGATATCAGCCATATCGGTATAGAAAGGATATGTTCTTTGAGCAGCCATATAGGTGAGGGCTACCACACTACCCCACTCATTGATGGCATCCAGCTTTTTTGCCACAGCAAGCATTTTATGCAATGACAATGCTGATACATCAATTCCCTTCTGGAAATAATCATAATTCAATTCGGCATATGGTACGTTCTTGCGGATATTCACACTCATGCCAATTGAATGCAGCACAAAATCAATTTTACCTCCAAGAATCTCCTGTGATTTTGTAAATAACGTGGTTAATTCCTCCACATTTGTCGCATCAGCAGGAATAATTTCCGCTTCTGTTTTCTCTGCGAGCTTTTTTATTTCTCCCATACGCATAGCAATGGGCGCATTCGTGAGTACAAACCTACCCCCTTCTTCATAAGCCTTCTCAGCTACTTTCCATGCGATTGAATTACTATCCAGCGCGCCGGTAATAATTCCTCTTTTTCCTTTCAATAGATTATATGCCATAAACAAGATTTTTGTTTCTTAATGTGGGTAAAAATAGCAATTATTGATTATTCGGTACCCATCAAAAATGTATAAACTTTTGCAACTAAAAACAGACCTCCGAAATACAAAACGCCAAGCCCGGCAAAAAGCGCAATTGAATAAAAAAGCAGTTCTAATATCCCCCTGCTCTCCCGTAATCTTTTATTCAGAAAAACATAAAGGTAGTATCCTGCAATAAGCATGAAAATAAAAACAGCAAGCGTTATCAGAAACTTATAAACCATTGTATAAGGTTTAAACAATGGAGTTTTATTTTAATTCCCCACCATCTCTCTCGCATTCTCCATCGCCGCTGCAGTTGGCTTTTCGCCGCTGAGCATTTTCGCAATAGCCGTTATCCGCTCTTCCGTATTCAGTTTACGGATATTCGTTTTTACAGTGTCTTTTACGATTTCTTTGTACACAAAGAAATGCGCATCGGCCTTGCCTGCAATCTGCGGCTGATGTGTAATGCTTATCAATTGTCTTTTTGCGGCAAGTTCTTTCATAATGATACCAACCTGCCTCGCTGCTTCGCCTGAAATACCGGAATCAATTTCATCAAATATCAATGTGGGCAAATCAATAGATTGGGCTACCAACGATTTTATACAAAGCATTAAGCGGCTCAGCTCACCGCCACTGGCCACTTTGCGCACAGGCTGAAACTGGCCACTTTTATTTGCATCAAATAAAAAATCAATCGCGTTGCTGCCATAAAAATTCAACGAGGTTTCGTCCTTTATTTCCACTTTCATTTTCGCATTGGGCATACCCACCTGCGATAATAGTTTGTTCACTTTATCTTCCAGTGGTTTTACCTGTTTCTTTCTACCATCACTTATTTTTGTTGCCAGTTGTTTTGCTTCTGCGAATAATTTTTGCGCGGCTTTTTCTTTTTCCTGTATCTGTGAATCAATATTTAATACTGCCTGCAATTTTTCTTCTAACTGATCTTTTATCGTGAGTAGCTCTTCTGTAGTTTTTACACTATGCTTCTTCAGTAATTTGTAGCCAAGTGAAAGGCGATCGTTCAGTTGCTGTATTTTAATGGGATCGTAGTTAATATGGTTGTTTATTGAATCTACCTCATCCGCAATATCTTTCAACTCTATATGGGCCGCCTGCAAGCGCTGTAGCAAAGCTGGCAGTGAGGGATGATATGAAGCATATTGCTGCAACTGGTTCAGTAAAGATTTCAATTGCTGTACGGCGGGATTATCACTTTCTTCCAACTCAAAGTATACTTTATTCAGCGCGGCTTTTATGCCTTCAGAATTGCTGAGTAATTTTAATTCCGCGTCCGATTCTTCCAGTTCATTTTCTTTGAATGCAGCTTCATCCAGTTCAGTAAACTGGAAACGGTTGTAATCCGCTTCTTTATCAAATTGCAACTTGCGGCTTTTCAATTCTTCTGATTCTCTTGTTACAGCCTGAAACTGCAAATAAACCTGCTGGTAATTATTCAGCAGTTCCATTTGGCCAGCCAGAGCATCCAATACCTGTCGCTGAAAACTACTTTCTCCAAGGCTTAAAGTATCAAACTGCTGATGCAAATCGACCAACAAAGAACTCAATTCATTTAACTGTGAAAGATTTACAGGCGTATCATTTATAAAAGCGCGGCTTTTACCATTCGTTCCAATCTCTCTGCGGATGATTACTTCATCGCTGATATCAAAATCGTTTTCTTTTAAAAAAGATTGAACATCTTTTTTTCCTTTTGCCTCGAAGCTGCCTTCGACGACGCACTTTTTTTCTTTGTTTACCAAAACGGATGAGTCAGCCCTTTCTCCCAATATTAATCCCAAAGCACCTACGATGATGGATTTACCCGCACCTGTTTCGCCGGTAATGATATTTAATCTACAAGAAAACTCGATCTCAAGCTTTTCGATGATTGCGTAATTCTGAATGGAAAGTTTGTGAAGCATGCACTTATAAGATCATGGATTAACTATAAGGCAAATTAACCAAAGAGTAAATAGTACCCAATAAAAAACCCCGTTCTTTTAGGAACGGGGAAAATTAAAATCATTTTCTTATTAATGAATTATTTAACTTCTATAGCATTATTCAGATCATCATCCACCAGGATACGGCCACAGTTTTCGCACACCATTACTTTCTTGCGCTGGCGTATTTCGCTTTGTTTTTGCGGTGGAATATAATAGAAACATCCGCCGCAGGCATCGCGTTCTACAGGCACTACAGCAAGTCCATTGCGGTAGCTCTTCCTGATTTTTTCATAACTCGCCAGTAAACGGCTATCCACATGCTCCTTTGCTTCAGTGGCCAGTTTATTAAAATGTTTTTCTTCCTTTTCGTTTGCCGCGATAATCTTTTCGAGCTCTCCTTTCTTTGTGCCCAGCACGCTTTCTTTACTCGCAATTGTCTTTTTCGCCTTTTCCAGCAATACTGCTTTCTCAGCTATTTCTTCGTTAGCGTCTTTGATATGTTTTTCAGCAAGCTTTACTTCCAGCTGCTGCATTTCTATTTCTTTATTGATAGCTTCAAACTCACGGTTGTTTTTTACGTTCTCACTTTGCTTTTCATACTTTTTACCAAGAGCCTGCGCTTCCTTTATTGCTTCTTTCTTCTGATCAATAAACTGTGTTATTCCGTTTATCTCCTCTTCTATACGAAGCTG
>JAEUVI010000377.1 GCA_016787105.1 Chitinophagaceae bacterium
AAATTCCTGTATTGAATAAACTATAGGATAGCCGTATGTGGAGAGAATATAACTCCTTATCAAAAAACTGGGCTTTAACTGTTTGTAAAGGATTTTATAAAGTACTTTTATCAAGCAACCAAAAGCGCCCAAACTGCGTTCTTAGTTTTTGCGTATATGCAGGCAAGTTGATCGCCTGTTAAAGATTAAAATAAACCAGGTTGAATTATGAAAAGGCTTTTAACAACAGTAATATTCAGTTCTTTTACATTATGGGCATTAGCGCAGACCTATACGCCTTCAGACAAGGATTCGAAAGTAAAGTTTGTAATAAGAAATTTCGGTATCAATACTGACGGTACATTCCAGGGTGTGGCGGGTACGATCCATTTTGATCCGTCCAACCTTTCTACCATGGCATTTGATGTAAGCATTGATGCCGCTACAGTGAATACCGATAACAACGCAAGGGATAATCATCTCCGCAAAGCGGAATATTTTGATGTAAAAAATTTTCCGAAAATAGAATTCAAGTCCACAAAAATTACCCGTACCAACTCTGAAGGGTACCTGTATATGTTTGGCAATCTCATAATTAAAGGGGTAACCAAAGACATTAAATTCCCCTTTAAGGCTACGCCGAAAGATGATGGTGTTCTCTTTGAAGGAGAATTTAAAATTGATCGCAGGGATTTTAAGGTTGGTGGTAACAGTCTTTCCCTTTCAGACGATGTAACAGTCTCGCTTTCGGTGTTTGCAAAAAAAGTTTAAACCTAATGCAAACAATAAGAAAGTTCAATTTATGCTTCAACATGCTGTTAAAAACGTATTAGTTCAGTTATCTACATCTCTTGATCAACTTAGCGAGGAGCAGTATGCTCACCCCTGCAAAACCCTATCTAACACAAGCATTGGCAAACATGTACGCCATGTAATCGAATTGTTTCAATGCCTGGAGAATGGCTATGCCGATAATCTCGTTAATTATGAAAAACGCAAAAGAGATACACTGATTGAAAATAACAGGACACACGCTGTTTCGCTGCTTCATGCAATTGCTGCTGGAATTGACAGGCCGGACAAGGAATTAATACTTGAGTCATCTTACGACGAGCATTCAAACGAGTCTATACGCATTTCCACCAATTATTACCGGGAAGTGGTATATAACCTGGAGCATACGATTCATCATATGGCGCTCATTCGTATTGGCATCAGGGAGGTATCTGGAATACAGCTTTCTGAAAATTATGGTTTAGCTTCATCCACGATAAAGCACCTGCAATCATGTGCACAGTAACATTCATACCATATAATAATTCTGTTTTTATAACATCTAACCGTGATGAGAAGCAAAGAAGGTTATCAGCTATACCTCCGCAGGAGTATGATTTTCCTTCCGGCAAACAATATTATCCAAAGGATGCAGATGCAGGAGGCACCTGGTTTGCGCAGCATGAAAACGGTAATGCGGTGGTATTGCTGAACGGAGGATTTATTTATCACGAATCAAAACCCCCATACCGGAAAAGCCGGGGTTTGATTGTGATTGAATTGTTGGAGCACGATTCGCCATTTGATCTTTTTCGCTCCATAAGCCTGGATGATATAGAACCATTCACACTGGTGATATGGGAGGACAATAATTTGTTTGAATGCAGGTGGGATGGAGAACGGCGACATGCGAAAATGCTGGATAAAACTTTACCTTATATATGGTCTTCCGCCACGCTTTATGACGAAGCGGCTGCTGCTAAACGTGAGCAGTGGTTTGAAGAGTGGCTGGATAGACAGGTTTCCTTTACTCAAAATGAAATACTGAATTTTCATCGCTTTGCCGGAGATGGTGATGGTCTCAACGACCTTACAATGAACCGGGATGGTAAAGTATTTACAGTAAGTATTACCGGCGTGGAAATAACAGGTACCAAAGCGCAGATTACCTATCTCGATCTGCTTGATGATAAAACGTATCTTCAGGATGTCGAAATTAATAAAGCACTCGCCGATCGCTAATGAACATTTTTCAGCGCATCCTTCACCGTCCTTTCTTTATTAAGTTGTTGCATTGGGAATACTGGAGCATGACTGCCGTATACTCGCTCATTTATCCCGTTTTTGCATGGCTATGCATCCGCTGCGGAGGTAAGTTTTTTTTTACCGCTGCTAACCCCAATATCCGTTATGGTGGTTTTTTAATGGAATCAAAAAAAGAAATTTATGATCAGCTGCCCACAGGAACCTACCCCAAAACAATTTTTGTTAAAGCAGGAACTGATGCTGATACTGTAATTAAAGCACTGCAACAAAAAGGTATCAGCTATCCATTGATAGCGAAACCGGATATCGGGATGCGTGGGCTGGCTGCAAAAAAACTTTCATCAGAAAATGAATTAAGAACAATTATTCCGGTTTATACAATTGATTTCCTGGTACAGGAATTTATTCCGTATGAAAATGAAGTTGGAATTTTCTATTATCGTTATCCGGGTCAGCAATCTGGGTCTATTTCAGGTATTGTAGGAAAAGAGTTTTTATCAATTACCGGAGATGGTAAAAATTTACTCTCGCAGTTGCTGCAAAATGACAAGCGTTTTATCCTGCAGCTTGAATCACTGAAGAAAGAGTATGGTGATAAGCTGAATGAAATATTACCGGAAGGGAAAAAAGAATTATT
>JAEUVI010000382.1 GCA_016787105.1 Chitinophagaceae bacterium
TGGGATAAAATCATTGAACGCAAAAAGAAAGAAGGCAAACGGATTACTATATTAACAGAATTTGGTCCTCCAACATATATGCCAACAGTCCCGTACACCATGCAGCCGCTGGCCAACCAATGGGATATTAATGTGCATATGATGAATTTGCTTCGTAAAAGATATCAATAAATTTCAGCTTATTTTATTCTTCATGTATTTACTATCCCTGTTTGATTTTATTGCCCGCTTTCATCCAGTACTGGTGCACTTGCCAATAGGTATTCTTTTACTCGCCTGTTTTTTTCAGTGGCTACTGATTAAAGATCGTTTTGCTGTATTGGAGCCTGCAGTTCCTGTTGCTTTATTCTGGGGCATGGTTAGCGCTGTAGCATCTTGTGTCAGCGGTTATTTCCTTTCTCAAAGCGGTGACTACGATGAGCAGTTGGTAGGAAGGCATCAATGGCTCGGTATCAGTGTTGCGATTGTGTCACTTGTACTCTGGTTATTGTATCAGTTATCAATCAGTGAATCTATCGCAAGATGGATTTCGCTTGTTCTTGTTTTGCTGATAGTATTTACTGGTCATCTCGGAGGTTCTTTGACTCACGGTTCAGGCTACCTGACTGAAGGCTTGAATGCTGTTGCCGATTCAAAAGGCCCTGCTATCAAACCTATTCCCAATATCCAGGAGGCGATATTATACAAAGACGCAATTCAGCCTTTACTGCAAGCAAGATGTTATAACTGCCATGGGCCTAATAAGAAAAAAGGAAAATTACGGTTGGATACACCTGAATTTATCTGGAAAGGTGGAGAAGATGGTAAAGTGATTGATACAGCAAAGGTGGATGAAAGTGAGTTGATAAAAAGATTACTGCTTCCGTCTACAGATGAAGATCATATGCCGCCAAAAGAAAAGCCACAGTTAACAAAAACTGAAATTGATTTACTGCATTGGTGGGTAAGTACCGGAGCTGATGTGAGTAAAAAAGTAAAAGACCTGCCGCAAAATGAAAAGATAAAAGGCATGCTGGCCATCTTACAAACAGGTGAGCAAGCTGCTGATGTAAAACAGCCTGCCGATATTCCGGCAAAGACTGTTGCTGCGGCAGAGGAGAAAGCGATTAATGCACTGAAGGATGCGGGTGTTATGTTAGTGCCTGTTGCACAAAACAGCAATTACCTGTCTGCAAATTTTGTTACAGTTACATTAAATGCAGATAGTGTTATAAAATTGCTGGAGCCAATACAAAAGCAGTTAGTATGGTTGAATCTTGGCTATAGTGCTGTATCGGATGCGGGTCTTGTAAGTGTGGCCAAACTTGATAACCTGACAAGGTTGTTTTTAAATAATACTGCTGTTACTGATAAGGGAATAGCAGCGCTAAGCAAGTCGGCCAGTCTCAGGTATATCAATCTTGTAAATACAAAAATTACGCTGGCTGGTTTATCGCAATTAAAAGATCTGAAGCAATTACAAAGTATTTACCTGTATAAAACAACTATCTCCAAAGACCAATGGGGCGATCTGAAAAAAATGTTTCCGAAAGTTGTACTGGATTCCGGAGGGTATGTGGTACCTGTTTTGGCAACTGATACTACGGAGGTTAAAGAATAGAAGTAGGGTCTTATCCACCACTCCCTCTCCAGCCGGAGAGGGAGTGGTGCTGCAAATTTTTAATCATTTATATTTCTATCACTTCACCTTTAATTCTTTGTTCTGCATTTTCGAAGATTTCATTTTTTTAGAATCTCCGAAAAGCAAGGGCTGTGTGCGTTTCCTCTCCTTTAGAGACGTTAGATGAGGCGCTATAATAATTCTAAAAACATTTTCCTGTACTTCACCGGGCTTACTTCATATTGCTTCAGAAATTGCCGGTTAAAATTTGAAATATTATTGAAGCCGCAGTCATAGCAAATATCAGATACTGACAATTCATTTTCTACCAATAATCTTGCGGCCTTATTCAACCGCATATTGGATACATAAGCTGAAAATGTTTTTCGTGTGCGCAACGAAAAGAAACGGGAAAAAGCATTGACCGACATATTGCAGATTTCTGCTGCTTCCGTTACACGTAAATCTCTTTCGTAGTTATGCAGTATCCAGTCAAACACAAGACAAAGTCTTTCCGACTCTTTTTCATTTTTTCCAATCATTGAATCTTTGCATACCGGGATAAGATCTTTTGATTCAGCAATCGTGTTTAATATTTCCAGTAAATGCAGCCAACGACGCATTCCGGATAAGCCAACTATTTTTTCCAGCTGATTACTTACAAGATGGTTGGTACTGTCATGAATATCAAAACCGTTAGCAGACTGCTGAAGTAATTTTTTCAATGGTTTTGCTTCGGGCAGTTGTAAAAAATCATTTCCCAGCGATGCTTCGGAAAAATGAATGACAATTGATTTGGCACGTAGTGACGAGCCGGCCTGGTAATACTTTTCATCATTGCGGTAAGTATGGGGCAGGTTGGAGCCAATAAGCGCCAGGTTGCCCGGCTCAAAATTGCAGATATGATCGCCAATAAGCCGCTTACCAGTACTTTCAGTTACAAGTACAATTTCATATTCGGGGTGATAGTGCCAGGGTGTAGGATAGTAGTTGTAGTCAAAATATTTTACCACAAATGACTCCTCTTTTCCCTTTGGCAAATGCTCCAACGCCGGCTTCATAGTAGTATTTTATTGTCGCAATGTACGGTAATGCCATATATTTTTGGTAGAAAAGTATCATTTTTAAGTCGCACAGTAGTAGTTCCCGACACTGGGTCATTTTAAATTTGATAGCCATATCAATGAATAATTAATCAAATTTGGGTTCCGTAAATGAAAAGAATTGCTGTCCTGGCTACCTGTGTTTTATTCCTGCTCATTCATGTATCTGCACAAAAAAGAAAAGCTGTTATTGGTGTAGATTCTATTGCAGCGGTTGGTATTATAAAAGGGTTGAGCGACGATCAATTACTTGAAACTGTACAAAAACAAACCTTCCGTTTCTTCTGGCATGGTGCTCATCCTGTAAGTGGTCTTGCATTGGAAAGAAGTAATACCGTATTGGCTGAACATTACTGGGATTATATCAATGAAGCATGGGGCGAACCCAATTTCAGTACTACTCCGTTTGGTCCCGATGCCGGAGCGATTGGAGGAACAGGTTTTGGCATCATGAGTACCATTGTTGCAGTTGAAAGAGGATGGATAGGGAGAGACACAGCTGTAAAACGTTTATGCAAGATTGCCGACTTTCTTATTAATGCGGATTGTTATCATGGCATCTATCCGCATTTCATGAATGGCCGTACAGGTAAAACGATAAAGTTTGATAGATTGGACGATGCCGCAGATATAGTTGAAACTTCTTACCTGCTGATGGGATTTTTATGCGCACGGGAATATTTTAATAAAGATCTGCCAAGAGAAGTGTACCTCAGAAAACGAATTAACCAGATGTGGGGTGCAGCTAACTGGAATTGGCATACCAATAACCAGGAAAAATTATTCTGGCACTGGAGCCCGAGTAACGGGTTTGATATGAACTTTCCCGTATGGGGCTGGAACGAATGCCTGATTACTTATATCATGGCCGCTTCATCGCAATATCACAGCATTTCAAAGAGCGTTTACGATGGCTCATGGGCTGGGAGTCCGGGATTTAAAAATGGCAAAGAATACTATGGCTATAAATTGCCGCTTGGCAATTATGATAAAGACAAAGGAGGGCCACTATTCTTTGAGCAGTACACTTTCCAGGGTATTGATCCTAATGGCCTGAAAGATTCTTTGGGCAATGATTACTTTGAACAGGGAAAAAATCATACACTGATCAATCGTGCTTACTGTATTGAAAATCCAAAGAAATATAAAGGATATAGTGATAAGTGCTGGGGACTTACTGCAGGCGATAGTTATAAAGGGTATGTAGCGCACAGTCCCGAAAATGATTTTGGTGTGATACAACCTACAGCAGCTATTTCATCTATGCCATATACTCCGAAGGAAAGCATGGAGGCGCTCCGTTATTTCTATTATAACCTCGGCGATAAAATATGGAGCAAGTATGGATTTGTAGATGGTTTCAGTATTCATCACAACTGGTATGCAAAATCGCACCTGGCTATTGACCAGGGCCCGATAGTAGTGATGATTGAAAATTATCGCACAGGTCTGTTATGGAAATTATTTATGAAAATTCCGGATGTACAGAACGGTTTGAAAAAGCTGGGATTTACAAGTCCATATTTCACTAATTAAAAATTCAAAATTGAAAGTACTTTTGGAGTTGTACCCTTTTTGCTTTTGGCTGCTTGATTTTTACTTTCAAAAAACGATTTGCTATGAACGATAAAATGTCTCGCGAAAAATTTTTAAAAATGACTGCAGCAGCAAGCGCAGCATTATTGGTTTCTTCATTGGAAGGCTGGGCTACTGCAACGGCAGATAAAAAACTGCGTGTTGCCGTTATAGGTTGCGGAAGTGTAAGCAACCGGTATCTGCCTCAGTTATTATCATCTAAGCTGATTGAAGTTGTCAGCTTATGCGATATTAAATATGACAGGGCACTTGCACAGAACAAACAGTACAATGTAAATGCACAGACCTATCCAAATATTGACGCGATGCTGAGCGGTGTGCCGTTTGATATGATGGTAACATTGACAGACATGCAGCAGCATGGCCAATTAAATAAAAAAGCATTGCTGGCAGGAAAACATGTATGGAGTGAAAAACCAATGGCAAATACATATGCGGAAGGCAAAGCATTGCTGGATTTAGCAAGAAGTAAAAAACTCCGCTTATGGGGTGCGCCTGCGGTAGTGAACAGTCCGCAGTTTGCATTTATGAGTAAAACGATACAGGAAGGTAAACTGGGGCGTATTGCAAGTGCACACGGACAATATGGACATACGGGCCCTACTTGGTCAGCTTTCTTTTATGAGAAAGGTGGAGGCAGTATGCCTGATCTCGGAGTATATAATATGGCAACGCTTACTGGGTTACTTGGTCCTGCAAGAAGCGTGATGGCAATGCTGAGTATCGTCAATCCTGAAAGAACGGTGGATGACAAAGGAAAAATAAAAGTAGAAGCAGAAGATAATGCACATGTTTTGCTCGAGCATGATAAAGGTGTCATCAGCCATGTGATGTGCGGTTTTAATTACTTCGACCCGCATGGTCATGAAGCAGGAACACAGTCTTTGCATTCTATACAGATTTACGGGGACTATGGCAATATGCGTTTAATAGGTTATGACTGGGAAACAAACGGTGTAATGCTCGATACATCCTGGGATAAACCGGCTCAACTGTTGTGTACAGACAAAGGAGGTTATGAATGGCAGGAGGGAGCAAGGGTGACCGGTGAAAGTATCATTAATGGCACCGAGCCAAAAATCAATGTAGAGCATGCACTGCATGTATTGGAAATAATCGAAGCAGCAAGAAAATCATCTGCGACGGGAATGAAGATCAAACTGAAAAGTAAATTTCCCTGGCCTGTTGTAAAATAAGGGTATAAGCGTATTAACCTCATAACGGCTGAATTGAGGTTTATTGAAAAATGAAGAAAATCGATTAAATGAAATATAAGTTTTGCTTGCTCATAATTTCTCTTGTTGCCCTGCAACAGTTTTCTGCCGCACAGGAAAAACTGAGAGTTGTGTTAGCTGGTCTGAGCCATGACCATGTAAACCCGGTGTTGGGAAAAAATCAAAGTGGCCTTATAGATATTGTCGGCATTGTTGAGCCCGACAAGGCACTGTGCGAAAAAAAGAAACATGAGTATCAGTTAGCGGATGCTGTTTTTTATAAAGATTTAAAATCGGTTTTACAAAAAGAGCACCCTGATCTTGTAATGGTGTACAATTCACCTTCAGAACATCTTGGAGTTGCGGAGAAATGTCTGCCGTTGCACATTCCTGTTATGTTTGAAAAGCCGCTGGCTTTTTCTTATGCCGATGCATTGAAGATGAAGGCGCTTTCTGAAAAGTATAACACAAAAATATTTACCAATTACCCTTCCGTATGGTACAGCAGTTTCATTGAATTACTAAAAAGGGCAAATGAAGCTGGTACTATTGGTAAGATGGTAATGCGTGGGGGTCATCGCGGACCTGTAGAAGTAGGCTGCAGTAAAGAATTTTCAGGATGGCTTACAGATTCAGTAAAAAATGGTGGTGGCGCGTTAATTGATTTTGGTTGTTATGGTGCTGCTGTAATGACGGCATTGATGGATGGAAAAGCACCATTATCAGTTTACGCAGAAACAAAGCATGTAAAACCAAAAATATATCCGAGAGCAGATGATGTAGCAACAATTGTAATTGAATACCCGGGCGCTACAGGAATAACGGAAGCATCATGGGACTGGCCATACACAATAATGGATGTGGAGCTGTACGGAAAGGAAGGGTATTTGCATGCATCACAATTCAATACTCCGCAATTACAATCAAAGAAAGATGGAGAAATGAAGCCAGTTGAAATTTCAACGCCGCAATACAAAGACGAGGTTGAATATTTAACTGCAGTGTTGAAGAACGGGGCGCCCGACGATAATAAATTGCTTTCACTGGAAAGAAACCTTGTGGTGGTAAGAATACTTGATGCAGCAAGAAAGTCAGCAAAAGAAGGAAGGAAGATCGGAATACAAAAAAAGGGTGATTAAAGGATACAATAAATGCTTAACAATAAAAATATAGTTGTAAAACATAAACAATCCGGTTCTATAGAAAAAAGATAAGGACGAAACATCAGGTAAAGAATAAAATATGTCAAACGAATTCGATGCGATTGTAATCGGCACTGGTATGAGTGGCGGTTGGGCCATGAAGGAACTCACAGAGAATGGTCTTACTGTGCTGGCTATTGAACGTGGTCGTAAATTAGAGCATGTTAAAGATTATGATACGGCATTATCCAACCGCTGGGACATACCGCATCGGGGTGAGCTCACAAGGAAATTTATTGATGAAAACCCCATACTGGTACGTTCAGGTGTGGTGGATGAATTCACTACAAAAATGTTTTCGCCTGATAGCGAACATCCGTATATACAAGACCAGCCGTTTGACTGGATAAAAGGTTACCATGTAGGGGGACGATCATTAATGTGGGGCCGGTGGACGCAACGCTGGGGTGAGGCAGATTTTGAGGCCAACGCAAAAGAAGGAATTGATACAGATTGGCCTATACGTTATAAAGACTTGGCGCCATGGTACAGCTATGTAGAGAGATTTGCAGGCATTGCCGGTAATAGAGATGGTTTGCCACAAGTTCCCGATGGAGAATTTCTGCCTCCGTTTGATATGACGGCCCTTGAGAAAATGCTAAAACAAAAGATCGAAGAAAATTTTCCCGGCAGAAATTTAATTATCAGCCGTACAGCTAACCTTACTGTTCCCAATGAAATTCATACAGCATTGGGTCGTGGCAAATGCCAGGCAAGAGATCTCTGTGCCCGTGGTTGCCCCTTTGGAGCTTATTTTAGTACACAATCTGCCACACTACCTGCTGCACAAAAAACAGGTAAGCTTACCTTACAAACAGATGCTGTTGTACATTCCATCATCTACGATGAAAAAAAACAAAAAGCAACCGGCGTACGTGTCATTGATGCGCATACAAAAAAAATGACGGAGTACTTTGCAAAAATTATTTTTTTGAACGCAGGTTCCATCAACAGCAATATCATTCTATTAAACTCCATCTCCAGTCGTTTTCCCAATGGCCTGGGTAATGATAGCGGTGTGCTGGGTCATTACATTATGGCACATAACTACCGGGTAAGGGCCCATGCCACTTATGATGGCATGCAGGACAGTTATTATTATGGCCGCCGCCCCAATGGAGTGTACATGCCAAGATTCAGGAATTTTGGCAATGATGCGCAACTCAATTTTAAAAGAGGTTATGCGCTGGCATGTGCCTCCTACCGGCAGGGCTGGCAACGGGACAGTGGCACCGAAGAAATTGGAGCGGAGTTGAAAAATAATTTGACAGAGCCAGGGTCATGGGTGTTCTTTGCCACAGCAATGGGAGAAATGCTTCCGTACAAAGACAACCGTGTATGGCTTGACAAAGATAAAAAAGATGAATGGGGCATTCCTATGCTGCATACACATGTAACCTGGCATGAAAACGAAGATGCGATGGCCAAAGATGCGGTGGAGCAAATGGCACTGATGTTTGAAAAAGCCGGATTAAAAAATATACAATCAGAAGACAATCACCAGGCTCCCGGCAAAGATATTCATGAAATGGGTGGTTGCCGCATGGGTAAAGACCCGAAAACTTCTATGCTGAATGAATGGAATCAGCTGCATGCAGTAAAAAATGTTTTTGTTACAGACGGTGCTTGTATGACATCATCAGCCTGCCAGAATCCATCGCTTACTTATATGGCGATTACGGCAAGAGCAGCAAATCATGCAGTAAGTGAATTGAAAAAAAATAATTTATAACAATAAAATCGAAAAGACTTTCAAATTAAAATAAATCATCCGTTTGAAAAATAAAGCAGTCATATTAACAATCGTTTTATCCTTTGCACTAAACTTTTGCATAGCTCAGGATAAACTGTATATTATACTGGCCGGCCTCACCCACGATCATGTAAACCGGATACTTGATAAAAATAAAACCGGTGAACTGGTTATTGATGGTATAGTTGAAGACGACAAAGAATTATG
>JAEUVI010000442.1 GCA_016787105.1 Chitinophagaceae bacterium
GGGCTGCACTTTTCAACTTTGTCGCATTTTTTATTTTTAAAGATCACGGCGTTGCCAATACGATAGCAAAAACAGTAAAAAATGATTTTATTACCCTGGAAGTTATTTTTTCAGGATTGATTGCTGCAATATTCTGGAACCTTTTCACCTGGTGGCGCGGTATTCCTTCTTCATCATCGCACACACTTATCGGCGGCTTTGCAGGCGCAGCTATTGCTCATGCTGGTTCTTTTGGCGCTGTCAATTCGGGGCCAGTAGCACAAATAATCCTTTTTATTTTTCTCGCCCCGCTTATCGGGATGATTGTAGCTTTCCTTATTTCTATCTGGTTTATTAACTCTTTCAGAAAAGGATGGTTGCCTAAGATATTTTCAATCTCAGTAGTATTGGGTGTTTTTGTTTTCCTCTATTTCAATATGCAAACGGATCCTGCAAAGTTGAAATCTCATTACGACTCGTACCTGTTACGGGTAATTTTTCATTCGCAAAATTTTAAATGGATATTACTTGGCGCCATCATTATCACTATGGCCGTCTTTTCTTTATATCTCAGTTCTTTAAATGCACACCGCGCTAATCAATGGTTCAAGCGTTTACAACTGGTTTCTTCAGCTATATTCAGTATAGGCCATGGAGGCAATGATGCGCAGAAAGTAATGGGTATTATTATGGCAGCATTAATTGCCAGTGATCCCGGTAAATATTCACTGGATAATATGGTGTGGTGGGTTCCTTTATCCTGCTATACTGCTATTGCATTGGGTACTATGAGTGGCGGATGGAAAATTGTAAAAACAATGGGAACCAGGATTACAAAAGTAACCCCCTTCGAAGGTGTAGCTGCTGAAACAGCAGGAGCTATTACTTTATTTGTAACAGAATATCTGAAAATACCAGTAAGCACCACGCATACAATTACCGGATCTATTATGGGCGTTGGCGCTACCAAACGATTATCTGCAGTTCGCTGGGGTGTAACTGTAAACCTGCTCTGGGCATGGATATTAACAATACCTGTAAGTGGTTTATTAGCTGCTGCTGTATATGCATTAGTAAGGCTTTTCACGAAATAATTTTTTTTCCTGACTTTTGCTTACTAAATAGTTAGCATGGCGAAAATATTAGTCACCGGCGGTTGCGGTTATATTGGTTCACACACTATTATAGACCTCATAGAAAACGGCTACGAAGTAATTTCTGTAGATGACAATTCAAGATCTAACCCGCTAATACTGGATGGAGTAGAAAAAATTACCGGCACAAAAATCAAGAATTATAAAGTTGACCTCTGTGATTTTGATGACACATTTGCCATTTTCCAGGAAAATGAAGATGTGCTGGGCATTATACATTTTGCAGCATACAAAGCAGTTGGCGAGTCGGTAGAAAAGCCATTGATGTATTTTGAAAACAATATGATGTCGCTTATCAACCTGCTGAAATGCGCACAGGAATTTAAAATACCATGGTTTGTATTCTCCTCCTCCTGTACTGTATATGGTAATCCTGATGAGATACCTGTCACAGAACTAACACCTCCCAAACCAGCCGAATCACCATATGGCTATACCAAACAAATGGGGGAGCAAATAGTGAATGAGTTTTCAAAAGCAGTTCCTACGCAATGTATATTATTAAGATATTTCAACCCGGTTGGCGCACATCCATCAGCTATCATTGGTGAAATGCCAATTGGAAAACCGCAAAATCTTGTTCCGGGCATCACACAAACCGCTATTGGCAAAATTCCGAAAATGGTGGTTTATGGAGATGATTATGATACAAGAGATGGATCCTGTGTGCGGGATTTTATACATGTATCTGATATTGCACATGCCCATACACTGGCTATCGAATACCTTGAAAAAGGCGCCGATGTTCGCTGCGAAGTATTTAACCTTGGTACCGGCAATGGCGTGACAGTACTCGAAGCTATCAAAGCCTTCGAAAAAGTAAGTGGTGTAAAGCTGAATTATGAAATAGGCCCGCGCCGTGCAGGTGATGTAATCGCTATTTATGCCAATAATGATTTAGCAAAAAAAACACTTAAATGGAACCCCGAGTACACGCTGGAAGATATGCTGGCAACCGCCTGGAAATGGGAACAGCGATTAAAAGCTGATGACACGATTTTCAGCGGGAAACCTAAAGAACTCAATTAGTTTTATAGTCCCTGAGTTTTGAGTTCTGCACGCCGTGTAAACTTTAAAACTCAAAACTTATAAACTTGGCAGTTTCACTTACTTTTGCCCCTCAATTTCAATACATGTTACTAAAGGATATTCAACCAACAGGAAACAAGGATACGCGCAGTGGATTTGGTGACGGCATTGCTGAAGCTGCCAGGAAAAACTCAAATATTGTTGCCCTTACAGCAGATCTCGCTGGTTCGCTGAAACTGCAGCAGTTTATGAAAGAATTCCCCGAGCGTTTTATTCAATGCGGTATCGCAGAAGCAAATATGATTGGCATTGCAGCCGGTCTTACTATTGGCGGTAAAATTCCCTATACTACAACATTCGCAAATTTTTCTACCGGCCGTGTGTACGACCAGATACGCCAGAGCGTAGCATACAGTGGTAAAAATGTAAAAATTTGCGCATCACATGCTGGCCTCACATTGGGAGAAGATGGCGCTACCCACCAGATATTGGAAGATATCGGGCTAATGAAAATGCTGCCGGGCATGACGGTTATTGTTCCCTGCGACTATAACCAGACGAAAGCAGCTACCATGGCAATTGCTGATTACAAGGGCCCTGTTTATCTCCGCTTTGGCCGTCCGGTATGGCCCATTTTTACAAAAGTGGAAGATTTCGTAATCGGTAAAGCACAGGTTTTTTCTGAGGGAACTGATGTTTCCATTTTCGCCTGCGGACATATGGTATGGAATGCGATACAGGCTGGTGTTATTTTACAGGAAAAGGGATTGAGTGTGGAATTAATAAATATTCACACTATAAAACCACTGGATGAGAAAGCTATTATCGCATCGTTGAGCAAAACAAGGTGCGCCGTAACTGTAGAAGAGCACAATATAATTGGTGGGCTGGGCGATGCGGTTGCACAGGTTGCAGCTAAAAACATACCGACCCCGATTGAATATGTAGGCACCAAGGATACATTTGGAGAAAGTGGTATACCAAAAGATTTGCTGAAAAAATATGGCCTTGATATCCCGGATATCGTGTCAGCTGCCGAAAAAGTTTTAAACAGAAAGAAGAACAGTTAAAATATTTTTACAAGATTTAGGCAGGTTCATTTAAATATTGAACCTGCTTTTTCTATTTTTATAGGAAGAAGATTAAACAATTCAATACCGGGTCTTTCTAATAGGTCCCAAAACCACAAAATGCAGTTAACCACCGTCAGTGACAGTGAATTATTAATGCAGTTCCGCAACCCTGCTACTAAGGAAAAAGCCTATACAAGCATCATAAAGAAATACCAGGAAAAGCTATATTGGCATGTGCGGAGAATGGTAATAGAACATGAGGATGCCAATGACGTACTGCAGAATGTATTTATACGAGTATGGAACGGGCTGGAGAATTTTCGGGAAGACAGCCAATTGTACACATGGCTATACCGCATCGCAACCAATGAAACGCTGACTTTTCTTGAACAAAAAAAGAAGCGTACAACGGTAAGCATTAGTGATGACGATTCGGGGCTTAGCAATACGATAAAGGCCGATAAGGATTTTGACGGTAATAAAATAGAATGGAAACTTCAACTGGCAATTCAGCAATTACCTGAAAAACAAAGAATTGTGTTTCAATTGCGGTATTATGATGAAATGCCTTATGAAGAAATGAGCCGGGTACTGGAAACCAGTGAAGGAGCGCTAAAAGCCAGCTACCACCATGCAGTCAAGAAAATTGAGGATTACCTGAAAAATAATTAAACTTTTAAAGCCTGAATTCGTCTCAACTACGACAAAAATGGCAAAAAAAGACATCATACAAGAACTAAATGAGCTAAACAGTAGCCTTTCTCAGCCTATACCAGAAGTGGTATATACTGTACCGGAAGGATACTTTGACGGTTTTGCCACACAGGTTTTAAACCGGATTAAAGCAATAAATGCTTCAAATGCCAGTGAAGAATTAAGCTATCTGTCGCCGATGTTGAGTGAGCTTTCTAAAAAATTGCCTTATACTGCCCCGCAAGGATATTTTGATGGATTGGCTGATTCTGTTTTGAATAATAAGAATGTTCCGGAAGATTTTCAATCTGTGGACGAAGAACTGGAATCACTTTCACCATTGCTTAGCGGTATCGGCAAAACGGTTCCTTTTTCTGTACCACAAGGCTACTTTGAAAACTTCCAGGTGGATGTGGCTCCAGCAGGAAAGCAACAGGCAAAAGTTATCCCAATGCATACCGGCGGTGGAAGCCGTAAATGGCTGCGCTATGCCGCTGCTGCTGTAGTAATTGGCGTAATTACATTAAGTGGAGTTTTGTTTTTCCGCGGTAACAAACCAGCTAGTACTACCACTCCTTATGAAATAGTTAAAAAAGAGGTAAAGGAGATTAGCACAAATGATATTAATAAGTTTATTGAAACAACAGATGAAGAAAACGCCCAGGATCAAGCGACAACTGCATCTATTCAATCGAACGAGATAAAAGAATTGATGAAAGATATTTCCGAAAAAGACATTCAGAAATTTTTGAATGAAACAGAAATGAGTGACGAGAATAGTGATGATTTATTTTTAAACTAATGTGGATAAAAATGAAAAGACTTTTACTTATATTCTTCTTATTTATGCTGGCTGGAATAAAAATTCATGCACAGGAAGACGATGATAGCGGAAATGAAAAAATCCGTGATAAAATGAATGAATTTATTCAGCAAAGATTGAACCTGACCAAATCAGAAGCAGAAAAATTCAGCCCGGTATTTTTACGATACTTTAAGGAATGGAGAACAACAATGAGAGATTCAAAAGCAGATCCTGTGTTAGTAAGGCAGCAGAAGATCGTAGATTTACGAGTTCGGTACAGAGACCAGTTTAAAGGAATCATTGGGGAAAAAAGAGGAACTGAAGTTTTTGACAGGCAAAAAGAATTTATAGATATAATAAGAAAACTTAAAGACGACAGGATGTTGAAGCCTGAAAGAAATAATACACTCCCAAGAAAAAATCGATAAATAATACAATAAAGATTTAGTACCATAAATTAATTTTTACTATATCTTTGAACTTGGTGTTTTTCATAGGTTAGCAACGGCCGGCTCTTTCCAGAGCGGGCCTTTTTTTTGCAAATACTTATGCCACTCCAAAAATAAACTACACGGCCACTGTGCTTATGCGCCATAATTTCTTTGCACTTTTCTCAATACAGGTAGTTCATTTTTTACAGGTAAAGAAACAGCCCATTGTTTTTTAACCGGCAGTTGATTCAGAAAATCTTTCTTTCATTAATTCTTTTTCAACTGAAAACTCAATGGAATATTCAGCTTCACTGAAAAATTTCTTCCCATATTATATACGCCTGCTCTTCCTGTCACAGCATTCTCCGCTGTATATTTCAACCTGCTCAGGTGATTCTGGTATGCCACATCAGTAATATTATTGGCAGCAAAATATAAGCTGAACAATGTCTTCTCTTTTGCCATGATATCTCCACCAAAACCGGCATTGAATAAAGAGTAACCGGGTGTTTTGGTTTCTGTATTATAACCAGTAAAAGGATTGTTCTGATCAAACGTATTATCAAGTTCCAGCTTCAGGTATGCATTTCTCACTACTTTTCCTTTTCGCAAAAAATCTCCGCGCAATTCATTGATCAATCTTGCCGCCGGAATGAATGGAAGATTTTTGCTTCCATCCTGCTCTTCGCTTAATCTGCCACGCACATATGAAAATGTATTTTCAAAATGCAACCAATCCAGCGGGTGCGGGTGAATATCAAGATTAAACTCCGCACCGTATAACAAAGCATTACCCTGGCTGAAACGAAAAGCAAAGAAATTATTCGTTCCATTTGTTATAATAGAATCCCCACCAGCAACTGCGGAAAGCTTTCGATAATAGATAAAATCATTTACTGCATTTGCAAAAAGGCTCGCAGAAAAGGAAATATGCTCACTATTGATATCAGCGCCTGCATCAACCTGGAAACTTTTTTCTGATTTCAACTCCTGCGCTCCATATTCATACCGGTTGGTTCCTTCATGAGCTCCATTGCTTGCCAGCTCAGGTACACCCGGTGCACGAAAACCACGGGCCAGGTTTAATTTCAACACAACATTCTCCGATGCCTCATAACTTAGTCCCGCACTTGCTGATATGTTTGAAAAATTCTTTGTAAACCCTTCGAATTTTACATTGCTGCCATCCATAAGTAATTTTGAATCCAGCGAACGATTATCAAATCGCAAGCCGCCACTCAGCGTGAGTTTATTAATTGTCTTTTTTGTGTATACAAAACCACCGATATCAAATAAACTGTATTCAGGTATCAGTTGTTCTTCTCCTTTATTTTTATTGGTTTGCTGCATTCCATTTATTCCGATGCTTGTTTTCCAGTTATTCTTCTCAGCAAACTGGTATTGCAGGTTATAATTAACTGTATTCAAATCAAAATACAAATCCTTCTCCTCCGGGTCCAATACATTTCCAAATTCTTCACGCCTGTTTCGCTGGTAAGCGATTGTAAACAACAACCTGTTCTTTCCAACATTAAAGCTATTATCAGCAGTTACTTTAAAATGACGGATTCGCTGTCTTGGTATAAAAGGATCAATTGATTTAAAATCTTTGTTATCCGCAATAGCCTCTTCTTCCACTCCATTATTATTTACCAATTTTAAAAATTGTCCCGTAGCGGCATCGCGATCTCCTTCTATCAATCCCGGTTGCTGATCAAAGCTACTTACCAGCAAATGCGAAAATCCCCAGCTTTTATTCAAACCAATATGACCACTGAAATCTTTTTCATTGAATTTCGAATTGAATACATAGCCATCATATTTATTCCTGTAGTCGGATGCCGCTTTGTAAGTACCATTCAATCCCCATACAAAGCCATTCTGATTTCCGTTGATGTCCGCATGAAATCCACGCAGGCTGTTATTCGATTGATAGTTAGAAAGAAGATTTGCCTTAATTGAATTTTGCGGTGGTGGAATAACCGAAATAAAATTGATAACGCCAGCCAATGCATCGCTTCCATACATAATAGAAGCTGGCCCTTTCAATATTTCAGCTTTATTGACTCCATATTCATCTACTTCTATTCCGTGTTCATCACCCCATTGCTGTCCTTCTTGCCGTACGCCAT
>JAEUVI010000100.1 GCA_016787105.1 Chitinophagaceae bacterium
ATTTTTTAATTCTTTGGTAACTGTTGCTTTTTTAGGATCACTGATGTCCAATGCAAGCAAATCACCATACATATCGGCATACAATGTATTTCCTCTTACCGCCACATCCAGGTTGCCGGGAATATCTAAAAACGCAACCTGCTTTGGACTGGAAGGATTGCTGTTATCAATGATGTGGATACCTTTATCTACTTCATTCAGGTAAATGAAATTATCTTTTATATAAATTTTACCTGCGGCTTCTACAGATTGGGTAGGGTTGCCATTAATGTCTGCCATTACTTCCGACCTTGCTTTCAGGATCGGTGTCATGATGGTATAAGTGCGGGTACCTTTTACAGCGTCTTTTACACATCCGCTAAAAAGGAAAAGCAAAAAACTAACTACGAAAATAGAGAAGAAGCGAACTGTGGTTTTTGTTGCCATAACAGTTATTTTATGTGCCTGACAACGGATTATGAGTGGGCGTTGCACGGAAAGAATTTTTTAAAATTTGTTTCCTGCCTAACTATCTATTTTATTGTAATTGAGAAAGGTTTTAGATATCGTGTTCTGCCGTCGGGACCCGTGGCCCTGATCTTTTGAAAATGTAATTTGTCACCTGGCCTGCATTCTTTGATTGTTTTAATCTGTTCCTCGCTGAATCTATTCATTTCAGATGACAATGTGATTTCTTCTTTATCTATAGATTTTACGGCCATATCAAAACCCAATATTGCGACGTTCAGTTTAAGATAACATTGACAGCCTGCAGTCACATAAGGATTGGAGAGTATTCGTTGTATTGAGGCAATTGAATCGTTCATGTATCCAATCGTTGCTACAATATCCGGAACTGATTCAACTTTGAATTTCTTTTGGGCTATAATTTTATTTTTAGATGATAGTTTTATGATAGCTGTATCCCCGGATTTATTAGCCCTCACAAGAAACAAATTACTTTCTAATCTTGTGAGCATTCCTCCGCCACCTACAATAGATTTTGCGAATTTCTCAATATTACCTCCAGTGATTTTTATTTTATTATCAATACCAACATACAATACCTGTTTAGTACTGTCAGTCAGGCTGATATTGTATATATTGATTTGTGCGTTTGCAGTGAATGGAACTATCAAAAGAAGATAAAAAAACTTATTCATTATCAGGGCTTATTTTAAAATAACGCTTTCAATTTACTTTAAGTATCTGGCTATATGGAGGACGAAGCTACATTGGCTCTTTTCCTGAATACAATCCGATGGCAACTGATTTTATATTAAACGGGAATAATCAACAGAGCTTCTTATTTTTAACAATAATAATTTTTATGAGAACTGTTAAATGGCTTACTGTATTTCTGTTTTTCGCTGCTAAAGTATTTGGCCAGCAGGATAAAGAAATCTTTGACTCCCTTGGTCTTGTTGCAAAAGGCGCAACACTCACAAAAGTCTCCAGCCAGTTTTCATTTACTGAAGGGCCTGCGGTAGATAAAAACGGAAATATCTATTTTACAGATCAACCGAATGATAAAATTTGGAAATATGGCAATGATGGAAAGCTCTCCTTGTTTATGGAGAAAACTGGTCGCTCGAATGGATTGTATGTTGATAAAAAAGGAAACATCATTTCATGCGCGGATGAAAAGAATGAATTGTGGTGCATCAGTCCGGGCAAGAAAATAAAAGTATTACTAACTTCTTTTGAAGGAAAAAAACTGAATGGCCCCAATGATTTGTGGGTTGACAATAAAGGCGGTATTTATTTTACAGATCCTTATTATCAGCGCGATTACTGGACGAGGACAAAGCCTGAAATAGAAGAGCAACGTGTTTATTATTTACCAAAAGGAAAAAAAGAAGCGATAATAGTAGATGATAAACTGAAACAGCCAAATGGAATTGTTGGTAGCCCGGATGGAAAATACTTATATGTGGCAGATATCGGCGACAGTAAAACATATCGCTATACTATCAATGCGGATGGAAGTTTATCCAATCGGCAATTGTTGTTTCAGCAGGGTTCAGATGGAATGACATTGGACAACCAGGGAAATATTTATATCACCGGTGCTGGTGTAACCATATATAATAAAGAAGGAATAAAAATCGGCCATATACCGGTGCCAGCAGGTTGGACTGCCAATGTTTGCTTTGCTGGTAAAGAGAAAAACATTCTTTTTATAACCGCGCTGGAATCTGTTTATACAATTGAAATGCAGGTGAGGGGAGTGGAATAAGCTAAGAGTTTTGTATTCTGCACAATCAGGAATGTAGAATTATCGTTTCAGGTTTATGAAAAAGTTAGTTTCTTTTCTCTCGGGACTGATTTTACTGTCATGCAATACTACTTCTGAAACCGAGAAAGAGAATCATTTCAAAGACATGGTTTTAAAAAGATATTTAGCTAATCTCGACTCAACAGAATTCACCGATACAGACAATTACCAATACAGAATAATAAAAGCATATTCTGAAAACGATACTGTCTTCTTTAAGCAAATGAACAAGGACATTGATCTTTCGATAGAAAACCGCAAGCTATATCCAAGATTAGACACCTGCATACATCTGCCAAAACTTAATGAATTAAATGCAGAAGAGGCTTTTCGCTTCTCACATAGTCAATCATTTTGTTCTTTCCACCAGATAATCACCGTTGCCAGAAACAAAGATTCAGTGTGGTTCCATTATGTAGAATATGGGCTTACAGATGATGGAGAAATCAAACGATATACAACTCCGAAAGGAACAATTACTGTAGGCTCTTGCAAAATTGTTAAAGAGGTTCATAAAAAATTATATTACTTTAAATGGAAAGAGCTGGAAAAACTAATTGAATCTGCCGATTACTGGAATCAAAGGACTTTCGCATATCAATCAATATTGGACGGCTCTTTCTGGACAATTAATGCATATACGAAAAGGCCAAGATACGGAGACAACAGGCAGTTTCATTCAGTGCAAAGAAATCCGGTTAGCCCTGCATTCATTGCAATTGGAAACTATTTGCTAAGAATATCTGAGGAAGAAACGATGTGCGGTGATTTCTTTTAAATCTAAATATTTCTCGGGTTCTT
>JAEUVI010000591.1 GCA_016787105.1 Chitinophagaceae bacterium
CTTTAATATTGTCTGCTTCAGCAAATACAATTCGCTTTGGATCGCGGCGGGCCTTACTACCTATTACACGCATTACCTGGTTATCCAGTCCGAGACGATTGTTCAGATTAGTGACATAAGCATCCCAATCCGTTATCGGGAACTGTGCTTCGCCACTTTCCATTGCTGCCTTCGCTACTGCAGGTGCTACTGTAGATAACAATCTTGGGTCGAGTGGCTTTGGAATAATATAATTGGGGCCAAACGAAATTGTCTTTTCATTATAAGCCAGGTTTACAATATCCGGTACGGGGGTTTTTGTTAACTCGGCCAATGCTTTTACCGCAGCAAGTTTCATTGCTTCATTTATATGGCGCGCCCGCACATCCAATGCGCCTCGGAAAATATAAGGGAACCCGAGTACATTATTTACCTGGTTAGGATAATCGCTGCGGCCTGTTGCCATTATAATATCCTTTCTCGCATTGGTAGCATCTTCCCAGCTAATTTCCGGGTCGGGATTGGCCATGGCAAATACAATCGGATTTTTGGACATGCTTTTCACCATATCTGCGTTCAACACATTTCCTGCACTCAAACCTATAAACACATCACAATCCTTCATTGCATCGGCCAGGTTCACATCGCCTTTCGCGTTAGCAAATGGTTTTTTGAATTCGTCCAAATCCGTTCTTTCTCTATGTAATGCGCCTTTGCGGTCAAACATGATAAAGTTTTCTGCAAGTGCACCAAGCGACACATATAATTGTACGCAGGCCATTGCGGCAGCGCCGGCACCATTTACGACAAACTTTACTTTGTCAATTTTCTTTTTTTGTATTTCCAATGCATTCAGTAATGCAGCAGCACTGATAATCGCGGTACCATGCTGATCGTCGTGCATCACGGGAATGTTCAGTTGCTCTTTCAGTTTGCGTTCGATGTAAAAACATTCAGGGGCTTTGATGTCCTCAAGATTGATGCCGCCAAATGTGGGCTCCAATGCTTTTACAATCTGCACAAATTTTTCAGGATCTTTTTCGTTGATTTCAATATCAAATACATCAATGTCGGCAAATATTTTAAACAGTACGCCTTTTCCTTCCATTACAGGTTTGCCTGCTTCAGGGCCAATATCTCCCAACCCCAGAACCGCGGTTCCATTACTGATTACTGCAACCAGATTTCCCTTTGCTGTGTATTTATATACGTTTTCAACATTTTCATGAATCTCTTTACAGGGTTCTGCCACACCGGGTGAGTAAGCAAGTGAAAGATCCCGTTGGGTCTTTGCATCCTTTGTAGGAATGACTTCTATTTTTCCCGGTCTTCCTTTGGAATGATATTCAAGTGCATCCTGTTTACGTAAGTTTTTTTGCATAGAATGATTTTGTCTTATAATAATCCTGCAGCTTTATCAATTAAAGTTCTCTTTTACAATGCGGTTTTTGAATTTCGCTACGCTTTATATAATGTTTATCATCAGGCAAATACAATCATAAAGCTAACGGAATGGGCTGCAAGGTACAAAAATCATTATGCCCCGGTTCCAGAGAGGAAATTTTGAAAAAATCCGGATAAAATTTGGAGGGAATAATTTTTTAATTATGTTTGTGTGTACTATTGAAGTAGTACACTAAAACACTTGGTATGATTTCAATCCATGACCTTCATTTTTCTTATAAAAAGAAAAAGGTTTTTACAGGACTTTCGTTACAGTTGAAAACCGGGCACATTTACGGTTTGCTTGGAAAGAACGGAACAGGGAAATCAACCTTGCTCCGGAGTATAGCAGGTCTCTTGTTTCCTGATAAGGGTAAAGTAGAAGTATTGGGCTATGATCCGGCCAAACGGGAACCCGATTTTCTCAGCGATGTATTTATGGTGCCGGAAGAATTTTATTTTCCGAATGTACCGCTCAGCTATCTGATTAAGCACCATGCTCCATTTTATCCCCGCTTCAGCGAATCGCAGTTTAATAAATATATACAGGAGTTTGAAATCCCTTCGGACAGTACGCTGCAGAATATGAGTTATGGGCAAAAGAAAAAAGTATTGATAAGTTTTGGCCTGGCTACAAATAGTTCATTGCTGCTACTGGATGAACCGACCAATGGCTTGGATATTATGAGTAAAAGCCAGTTTCGTAAGGTAATGGCCGGCGCGTTGGATGAAAAGAAATGTGTTATTATCAGTACACACCAGGTAAAGGATTTGGAAAATCTTATAGATCGTATCACGATTATTGACGAAGGGGCTATTTTATTCGATCAGGACATTGAACATATAGCTGGTAAACTTTCTTTCCGCATATCGCATGACAGCGAGGAAATAAAACATGCACTGTATAGTGAAAGCTCATTGAAGGGAAGCGCTATTGTTACCACAAATACATTTGGTGAAGAAAGCAAGATAGATCTTGAATTATTGTATAAAGCAATTGTAACAAACGGCCCTAAAGTTCAATCCGTTTTTAACGCATAATTTATTTGTATGAACCAAATATTCAGTCTTAACAGGTGGTTGCTGCTTACCAGGAAGCATTGGTCTGAAAACCGCAAGAAGTATACATTGGGATTAATGGCGCTAACAGGCATAATGATAGTGTGGTTTATTTTCAACATCATAATGGAACCATATAATGCAATGGATGAATCCATTCAGTACGGAACTTATTATATAGGACTATTTATTGTCGGTTGTTTGTATGGTAGTACGCTTTTCAGCGAGCTTTCATCCAGGCCAAAGGGAATTAATTATTTGTCTGTTCCCGCGTCTCATTTTGAAAAAACACTTTCTGCGTTATTGTATGGGGTAGTGATTTTTTTCCTGTGTTATACGCTTATCTTTTATGTAGCTGATTTTATCATGGTAAAAATAGCCAATGCGGTTTCTTATGCCTATTGGGAAAAGCATTATTCAGATGGACAGGCATTTTCTCCGCGAAAAATAGTAAATGTGTTCTGGGGAAATGAACGTGCCGGGCGTGTGAACATCAATATCTTTTTTCTTTTCTTGCTGTCATACTTTGCTATCCAGTCTGCTTTTATACTCGGTTCAGTTTATTTTGTAAAATTCAGTTTTATAAAAACTGCACTTGTTTTAATAGCAGCTTTTTTATTCATTATCATGTTTACTGGTAAGGTGTTGGGTTCATTTGTACCTATTGGCGGTTTTAGCAATGGGTTTTCAACCTATCATTTATACAGTGATGGAGATATGGATAAGATCATCCGCTTACCGGAATGGATAAATTCAATTGTGTTGTTCTTATTGAAATACGCATTTGCACCAATATTCTGGGTCGTAACCTATTTCCGCTTAAAAGAAAAAGAGATCTAAGAGATTAAACTGATTAAACTATGCAATTCAGAGAATCACAAGCGATATACCTGCAGATAGCTGATTATATCTGTGAAAAGATATTGCTGAAGGAATGGAAGACGGATGAACGCATACCATCGGTGCGGGAACTGGCAGTGCAATTGGAGGTAAATCCTAATACCGTAATGCGTACCGTTGAATTTCTGCAGCAACAGGAAATTATTTATAACCAGCGGGGCATTGGTTATTTCGTAGCAGCGGATGCATATAAAAACGCATTGCAGTACCGCAAAAATGAATTTACAGAAAAAGATATGCCGGCTGTATTCAGGAGCCTGTACCTGCTCGGTATGGAACTGGACGAACTGAAGCCCCGTTTTGAAAAATATAAAAAACAAAATTTCGCCTGATACTTTAATTCAATTATATGAGGACAAGTAACAAAATTCTGCTGAGTGTTTTTTTAGCAATACTGGCTATCCTTACCGGTCTTTATGGTGCGGTGTATGCGAAATACAGGAATAATGACTTTATTACTTCTGCAAGGCTGCACCAGGAAAATTATGATACATATAAAATTAAGGGTGTGCAATCCGTATCGCTTACAGGGTTGGATCATGTAACCATCATTCCTTCGGATACGGCGAGAATAGAAATTGAAAAAATGGAAGGAGCAAAAGCGCTGCACACATTTTCGAATGGCACCCTCGTTGTAAAAGGTGATACAATGATTACATATAAAGACGGAACTACAAAGCGCGAAAGATCATATAGAGATATTATCATTTACCTCCCCCTGGTGCAGAATATAAAAGCGGATTTTTGCAACCTTTCAATAAAGGGAGGAAAAGATTCAACCGCGGCACCTGCAATTCAACTGGAGCTTGACGCTACTGAATTACAACTGGGCAATTCGAACAGGGAAGAAGCTAATTCAACAGAAAATTTTAAAACTATAGTTATTGCTAAAGCAAACGGAGGCCTGGTTGAGCTTTCAAGTAAAGCTTTTGTAAACAAAATGGATTTAAACCTGCAAATGGGGCGCTTTGAAGATGGAGGCGCTACATTCAATTCACTTTCTGTTGCAGCCGATACGAATTCTACAATATCAATAACAGGTAAAAATATTCCTAAAACAACTTTCATCTCAAAACCCTGATATGAGTAGCCCGGTTATACAGACAAAGAACCTTGATTTCTTTTTCAATTCTGGATCTAAAACGCTGGATGATGTAAATCTGGTTGTTCCTGCAGGGAGTATTTATGGCTTTCTCGGCCCCAACGGAGCTGGTAAAACGACAACACTCCGCCTGTTGCTGGGGTTATTGAAAAAACAACACGGCAGTATTGAAATTTTCGGAAAGAATTTTGAAAACAACCGGATTGAAATTTTAAAACGTGTCGGTTCATTAATTGAGCAACCTTCATTGTATCTGCACCTCACCGCAATTGAAAACCTGGAAATTTACCGGATTATATACGGGTGTAATAAAAGCAGGATTAATGAAGTGCTTAGTATCGTTGGTCTCGAAAATACGGGTAAGAAAAAGGCAAAGCAGTTTTCACTTGGTATGAAACAGCGTTTGTCAATTGCGATTGCATTATTGCACCAGCCCAAATTATTGATCCTGGATGAGCCGACAAATGGTTTGGATCCCAACGGAATTATAGAGACAAGGGAATTGATTAAAAAGCTGAATAAAGAACACAATACAACAGTGCTTGTTTCCAGCCATATATTGAATGAAGTAGAACGGATGGCAACACATGTCGGTATTATTCATAAGGGAAAAATGCTTTTCCAGGGTTCGCTTGGCGAATTGCAGCAGATGAAAACAAAACAAACTGCGCTGGAAATAGAAACGAGTGATAATACGAAAAGTGCGCAGCTGCTAAAGGAGCAGTTCTCAATTCAGCAGTTGAACGGGAAAATTATTATTCCTTTTCAAAGCAAGGAGCAAAGCGCCGCTGTAAATAAAATGTTGCTGCAGCATAATATAGATGTATACACACTGCATCCGCAACAGAGCGACCTTGAACAATTATTTATTGATATTACAAGCAACGACAAATGAGTTTCGCTATTTCATTAAGAGCTGAGATTTTAAAAACCAAAAGAAGTGCAGCCTTCTGGCTGAGTGTACTTGGCGCCTTATTTATACCGGTAATTTTTTTCCTGATGTACTTTTTTAAACCGGAAGAGTTTTCTGTTCAGTTGAAAAGCAAACCATGGGAAGGTCATTTCGAGCATGGCTGGCAGGCGCTTTCATTATTTCTTTTACCGATGTTTGTAATACTTACATGCAGCCTTATTCCGCAGATAGAGTTTAAGAATAACACCTGGAAACAGGTTTTTGCATCACCGCAATCATTAGGTAATATTTTCTTCTCTAAATTCCTGGCGATTCACCTGATGATCCTCTTTTGTTTTATTTTGTTTAATATTTTCATGTTACTCTCTGCTGTTAGTGTAAACTTCCTTAATTCAAAATATTCATTTCTCAGCACTCCGGTAGATTGGCTGGCATTACTACGATTGAGTTTTAAGACATATGTATCAATACTGGGAATCAGCGCTATTCAATACTGGATAAGTTTGCGGTTTAAAAATTTTATAGCGCCTATTGGTATCGGGTTGGCGCTTTTAATAACCTCTTTAATCATCATGCAGTGGGAACATATTTCCAAAGTGCCTTATGCACATCCTGCCCTTACTTTTTTTGATATCCGTAAAAAATCGTCTCATCTCCTTACAAATCATGAGTGGAATTCAATAGGCTACTTTATATTTTTCACAATAGTAGCTTTTTTCGATATGAAGTACAGGAAGGAGCGGGGGTAAGAACGACCAGGGTATAGCCATGATTTTCATTAATTAGTCGTTAATTTTTCCTGAACTACAGATTTGCACAACTAATTTCCGGGATTTGCCGTTAATTAGTTGTGTAAATATTTATTCCACACAGATTATGCGGTTTATGAAAATAAAAATCTTAGTTCCGGCTTTTACAGCGTTGCTCTTTTCCATCTCATGTAAAAAAAATAATAACAATGCACCGGATTCGCCTTCTGCAAATGGTACAGCTGAAGAGAGAATAATGGACTCAGTTTATCTTTATTCCAAAGAAGTATATTACTGGAATGACCTGATACCTTCTTATAGCGATTTTAATCCAAGACAATATAAAGGATCGTCTGAGTTGTCATCTGCTCAAAATGTAATGACAGCGATTCGTGGTCTGCAGGGAAAAGACCGCTACAGTTTTGTAACCACGCTTGAGGAATCAAATGGCATACAGACTGGGCAGGATAAGGATTTCGGTTTTTTTATTAAAGCTTCATCTATAGATAAAGCGGATCCGATTGATTCAGTTTACTGGTTTGTAACTTATGTATATGGCCAATCAACAGCCGGCCAGAGTGGAGTAAAAAGAGGATGGCGAATCAATAAAATAAATGGCTCTCAGATCAATTATGACCAGGCAAGTGTGAATATACTAAATGACGTTTTCTTCGGCAGTGCCACTGCGGCAGGCTTTGAGTTTATAAAAGAGGATGGTTCGACAGCAACTTCTTCCTTAAATAAAAGTAGTTTTCAGTCAAACTCTGTTTTGTATAAAACAGTAATTACTTCCGGGGCTAAAAAGATCGGTTATTTTGTTTTCAACCAGTTTTTCGGTGCATACTCACGTAATGAGCTGGCCAGTGCTTTCGCTGATTTTGAATCTGCGGGTATCAACGAATTGATTGTTGATTTGCGTTATAATCGCGGTGGTTCTACCGAAACGCAGGATACGCTGGCAGACCTTATTGCACCGCAATCTGCCGACAATCAGAAAATGTACTCTTTGCAATTCAATACACAATTGCAGCAGGGAAATTTTCCTTTACTCAAACAAAAGCCAGGTTTTGGCAATACTTCATTTGCCGAGGGAATTAATACTGTGAAATTTAACAAAGCTGGAAGTTTAAACCTTAGCCGCGTATTCTTTATTGTGAGTAGTTCTTCTGCATCTGCAAGCGAACTTTTAATAAATAACCTGAAGCCGTATATGGATGTAAAACTGGTTGGCGACACCACTTATGGTAAGCCGGTAGGTTTTTTTCCGATAGAAATTTCCAACTATGCTATTTACCCTATTTCTTTCAGAACAGTCAACAGTGCCGGCAATGCGGATTATTACAGTGGTTTTGCCCCAGATAAAATAGTGACCGATGGTGTAGATAAAGACTGGGGTGATGCAGGTGAACCTTGCCTTGCAGCTGCGCTGAAATATATCAATACAGGGTCGTTCAGGTTAAGTAGTGATGATTATATAAACTCTCTTAGAAAAAAGGTACAAGACAATATGCAACCTGTACAAAAGCAGTTGGAATTGAATAAATTTTCGGGGA
>JAEUVI010000028.1 GCA_016787105.1 Chitinophagaceae bacterium
TGAAGCGGTAGTATATGCAATAGAAAGTAACAGGGGGCATAAAGGAGTATTGGTAAACGGGTATGGCATCTCAGCGGAAGGAATGAGCGCTGATATGGCAAAAAAATTATCAATACTGCACAAATAAGGAAAATGAAATCAATCAAGTTCGTTTTGGGTTTCATTCTTTTGACTACTGCGGCTTTTGCGCAATTGAAAAGGCCTGCACCCCCGCAAAAGAAAATTGATACACTCCGCTTGAGTTGTCCTTTGGCTAAAGGAAAAATTCTTGCTTTGCCGAAAGATGGTTATCGTTTCAAAGATGATCTGAAAGCAGTAATAAAAAGTACAACCGATACTTTATTTCTTGCGCCTATAGATGGAAAAATAGATTTAATCACAAGGGGGGATGGCGGTAAGTATGAGATTGTCATGCACTATTTTAATTACAATATCTGGATTACAGGTATATCAGAAATGATGGTGAAAAAGAATGATAAAATGAAAAAAGGGCAGGCTATTGGCAAAATAAAACCAGGAGACGAGGTGGAGATATTGTTATTTGATGATGAAGAACCGGTGGATCCTGTGAAGTACCTGGAGTGCAGCAAAGAGTAGTGAGAAGTCAATAGTCTATAAAGATCAGGCAATTTTTATTTTTGACTTTTTAATTTTTAATTCCTCCTCATAGTTTTTTCTCCATTACATAGTCATTCATCTGGTAGCCATTACCGATATCAAAGTCAGCTTCTTCAATTATTTCGAATCCCATTTTTTTATAGAAATGCTGTGCTTTGTTTTTACGGTTAACCTGTAGCTGTAATGCAGTTGCGCCCTTAGGCTTTATTTTACTTATAATGTGATTGATGGTGAGTTTGCCTGTGCCTTTGCCTTGTTGTGTTTGCAGAATATAGAGTTTGTTCAATTTGTATACCGAAGGTTTTATTTCCTGGTAAGATGCAAAGCCGGCCGGGGTTTCATTTTCATATACAATAATAAACTGTGCGCCTTCATCTATCTGTTTTTCCAAAGAAGCCGGGCTATACATCATATCCAGCATATAATCCAATTGCTCTTTTGACAGAAGATGTGAATATGTTTGTGGCCACACTGTAAATGTTAATTCACGTATCAATGGAATATCTGCTACAGACGCATTACGAATACTATGCACGGTTACCAATATTAAAAGTGTTATGTGATAAAAGATGATGCTGACGAATCAGTTTTTTGCTAAGCCGAACAGCAATGATAAACGAAACAATTGCTCCGATAAAAAGAAGCCCGTCAGAAATATATGGATCCAATGCAGGCGAACTTTGCAGGAACAGGAAGAAATCAAATGTGCCATGGAAGAAAGTAGCCAGGAAAAGCCCGGTGAACATCAACGCAAAGCTTTTCTGGGGATTAAATTTTGCAAGACCAACATAATAACCCATCAGCACACCAAACGTTGCATGTGCCGGTACGCTGAGAAACATACGAAGTATTGCTGTTCCAAATCCATGCTGGTATACATATGAGATGTTTTCAAGTGTTGCAAATCCCATACTTACCAATATGCCATATACAATTCCATCCAGTGGTTCGTCAAAACTTTTTTTGGGGTATGAGTAAAAGCGTAACACTATGAACTTGCATAGCTCTTCAGTAAATGCAACGCCGATATATGCAAAAGCTGCAGTAGAAGAAATGCTGTTATCAAAGTATGGCATCACTCCCTGCTCAATTAAAGCGGCCGGTATTATCATTAATGCACCGAGAATAAAACTTACAAGCAGGTTCAGTTTAGGCTCACGGTTATACATGTCTTTATAAAAAATATAAAAACATATAACTAATCCGGGGGCTATAGCGAGGGCGAGTAAGGTCATCGGTAGCTTTTGTGATGAAGATAGGAAACATTTTGGAGCTGTGGATTTGCATTATTTATGATTAAACTAATGTTGATGTAGGTTCATTCTATTTGTTGAATATGCTATAAATGCGTTTATGCGTATCTTACCCTAAAATCCTGTTGATGAAAAGATGGGTAGCATTTTTAATAGGAGTTATTTCAGTTGTAAATGTTTTTGCGCAGCAGTTCGGAGGCATTCCCCCAGCCATTAAGTGGAAGCAGATTAATACAGATACAGCCCGCATTATATATTCTGCCGGATCCGATAGTGCTGCCCAGCGTATAGCAACATTGATTCATCAAATTGCTTTATTGAAACCTGCATCCCTGGGAAATAAACTTCGCAAGATTAATATTGTATTGCAAAACCAGACAACAATAGCAAATGGATATGTTGGTCTGGGGCCTTTTCGCAGTGAATTTTATTTAACACCCGACCCGAATAGTTTTGATCAGGGAAGTATTCCCTGGCCGGATCAACTGGCACTTCATGAATATCGTCATGTAATGCAGTATAATAATTTCCGTAACGGTCTTAGTAAGGCAATGTATTACCTGTTTGGTGAAGAAGGATTGCTGGTTGCCAATGATGCCGCTGTGCCTGATTGGTTTTTTGAAGGTGATGCGGTAAACCAGGAAACAATTCTAAGCAGCCAGGGCCGTGGACGATTGCCATTCTTTCTGAATACCTATACTTCGCTGTGGATGAAAGGGAAGAAGTACGCTTTCATGAAACTGCGCAATAATTCATTTAAAGATTATATCCCTTCACACTATAATCTTGGTTACCTGCTGGTAAATTATGGCCGCGAAAAATATGGAGATGATTTCTGGAGAAAAGTAACAGCTGATGCCAGCGCTTTTAAAGGCTTGTTTTATCCCTGGCAAAAAGCGATAAAGAAGTACAGTGGTGAAAACTATCAATCTTTTTATAACAACGCATTTGAGTATTACAGGAAACAATGGAATGTAAGTGCTGATAGTGAAAATTATATTTCGAAAATAACAACAAGCTATGTTACCAATTATTTATTACCATACCAGGTAAACAGTGATTCGCTTCTTTACCTGAAAAGCAGCTATCGTCAGATTCCCACCTTTTATATAAAGGATAAAAACGGTGAGCATAGGCTGAGCGTAAAGAATATTTCCGGCGAAATACACTACTCATACCGGAACGGAAAAATTGTATATGCTTCCTATGAACGAGATCCCCGGTGGTTGTGGCGGGATTACACAGTATTAACAACGCTGGATATACGAACGGGCGAAGAAAAAACTATTACACATAAAACAAAATATTTCACACCTGATATTTCAAATGATGGTACCAGGATCGCTGCAGTGCGGAAT
>JAEUVI010000032.1 GCA_016787105.1 Chitinophagaceae bacterium
CTTTCAATAAATAAAAATCCATTTTCTCTCCTTTGTGCTTCCAGCCATCTTCATGCGTATTACCGGTAAGGTAAAGGCAGAGGTGATCCTGCTCATTATATTTACCAGCGCCGGTGATGCTGTATGTTCTGCCAAATTCAAAAAACCGAAGGTTGTTATTTTTTCTATTCAGATTATAAGCAACTGACTCCAATCCAGTCTCCAACATGGACGGACGCATGATATCGAGTTCGGCACTGAGATTGTTCAGCATTTTTACTGATGTCTTTAATTCCTCTTCAGTAAAATAAGCGGAGTTGGTAATAGAGTTGGTCATTATCTCATTGAAGCCTGCACCAACAAGAAAACCTGCAATCTTTTCCTGGTAGGTTTCTTTCTGATAGTTTTGTTCTATGGCAGGAGAGATTGTAATGCTTTCCGGGATTATAACATTATCCAAACCATCTATGCGCAATACTTCTTCCACAATATCCGCCGGCAAACTGATATCCGGTTTGTGATAAGGTACAGCAACCCGTAATTCATCAATACCTTCTTTTACTATTTCAAAACCGAGACTGGTCAGAATGTTTTTTACGGTATCGGGGTGATAATTCTTACCACTTAGTTTTTTCAGATAGTGATACTTTAAACTAACTTCTGTTTTGTTTTTTTGATTCGGGTAAATATCAACTACGGGCGAAGCAATTTCACCACCACATATTTCTTTTATCATGAGAGCCGCATGCTTCAGCACATTCACTGTATTGGATATGTCTGTACCCTTTTCAAAACGGGTAGCTGCATCTGTACGCAGGTTATGGCGAAAAGATGTTTTACGTATAGTTACAGGATCAAAACAGGCTGCTTCAAGAAATATGTTTTTTGTTTTACCGGTTACGCCGCTATGAAGCCCGCCAAATACTCCGCCGATACAAATACCACCCTCCGCATCGCAAATCATCAAATCTTCCTTGCTGAGTTTTCTTTCTTTTTCATCAAGTGTAATGAACGGTGTGCCTTCAGGCAGGTTTTTTACAATTACTTTTTTACCTCTTATTTCATCCGCATCAAATGCATGCAATGGCTGGCCGGTTTCGTGCTGTATGTAATTAGTAATGTCTACAATGTTATTAATAGAGCGCAATCCTATTGCTTTCAGTTTTTCCTGTAGCCATTTTGGGGATTGTTTGATAGAAACCCCTGCTATACCCACTCCACTGTAACGAGGGCAAGCAATTGTATTCTCTACTTTTACTTCCAGATTGATTGCTGAACTATCCTGTTTGAATGCATTGTTGCTTGGAAGTTTTGGCTTCACATCTTTTTTATCATGATGGCTGAGATATGCGCAAACATCTCTCGCTACTCCCCAATGGCTCATGGCATCCATGCGGTTCGGGGTCAGGCCTATTTCGTAAATCCAGTCTTCATAAGGTTTAAAGTATTCGGCCGCAGGAGTACCTGGTTTTACATCGGCTGGTAAAACCATAATGCCTGCATGCGAAGTACCGAGGCCTATTTCATCCTCCGCGCAGATCATGCCCTGGCTTTCTTCGCCCCTGATTTTTGCCAGCTTCATAGTGAGGGCCTCTCCGGTTGACGGATAAATGGTTGTACCGATTGTAGCTACAATTACTTTTTGACCGACGGCTACATTAGGGGCACCGCATACAATTCGAAGTGGTGAGCCATTGCCAATATTTACACTGGTGAGTTTGAGTTTGTCCGCATTCGGGTGTTGCGATACCTCCAGAACTTCGCCCGTAATCAGGCCGTTGAGGCCACCTTTTACTTCTTCAAATTTTTCAAGGCTTTCCACTTCCAGGCCAATTGAAGTCAGTATCCGGCTCAATCTTTCCGGTTCCAGGCTGGTAGTTACAGATGTTGGCAAATATTCACAAAGCCATTTATACGAAATAGTCATGTCCGTTACTTATTAGCCGCTGTTGTAAAGGTTGCAGCAGGCGGGCAAAGATAAATGATTACCTCATCAATACTGTTGTAGTAAAATGACAATGTGTAGTAAATAAATCAGGCTAATTTCCGCATATCTGAAATGCGAAGCAGAACAGAACTTACCCTTTCGTACACTTCAGCCGGAGTGGGAATGCTCAGTGAAATATTGCCAGTATAAAGGCGATAAAAATTCAATTTAACCCGGTAAGTCTGGTTATCTTCTGAAACTTTTATAATTGTTTTTGGACTGTTGTTTGTATCAGGTCTTGATACCGCGTTGATTTCGATTTCCACCTTTTTTATTCCATTTAGCTTCGTGGAAAACTCATCATTTACCTGTGGTAGCTGATCAATGTATTCGATTTTCCTGAAAGGAGCTGATAGAAAAAAGGTGATCTTCATACTCCATCAAGTTAAGAAAAATTTCAGTAATATGAGCAAGAAGCGGCCCCTGATTTTCCACATCAGCTGCTAAAAAGGGTTTTTCAGCAGCAATTTTACTTTTTCAGGTAAAGTTTTGGCATTGCTAAAAAATTAATACATGATTTGCCAGGTTTATCACTCGTATTGTCTCATACTGGCATCAGATGAAATAGAGGGTTTGATTATACGTGTCACCAATAATAAAGGAAGGCTTGGTGGGGATTCAAAATTTCCTGTAACGTTTAAACTATTTTCAAAAGCTTAAACCTTTGAATCTATTCTTTCTTCGTAATCAAAATCATAAAAACCCCGAACAAAAGAAATGCAATACCTGAATAAAGGTTGATTGCTGCAGCAAGCAAATTGCTTATAAAGTATCCAACCAAAAGGATCAACGATACCAATAAAAAGAATAGCCCAATTATAAAACTAAGTTCTGTTGCTTTCTTGCGCATAACTTTTGTTTTCAGAAAAAGATAATATTAAGTAAAATAGTTGCGGCCAGTAAAAGAATACCCAACGGTACTACACGCAGGTACCATTTTTCCTGGTGATATTTTGGCTTTTCTGTTAATGAATAAACAAGACCTTTCAATTCTTCATCTGGTTTTGGTTTGGTACAAAGACTGACAATGATGGTGGTGCAGAAATTTACAATCCACGAAAATGCTGCGACAATGAATGCCTGTCCCATACCACTTTTTATTTCATATAGCGGAGCTATCCAGCCGCCTTTTCCCTCCGCAATTGTGAGTCCATGTGTAATAGCTGCACCGATGGTACCTGCAAGCAATCCCCAGAATGCGCCATGACCAGTTGTTCTTTTCCAAAACATTCCCAACAGAAACGTAGCGAACAAGGGTCCATTTACAAAACTGAATACTAACTGAAGAAAGTCATTGATGTTATTGAAACTTTTGGCGATATACGCGGTTATAATTGATAAAAGTATTCCTGCGATGGTTACAAATTTTCCAAACCAGAGATAATGTTTATCCGATTTGTTTTTTACAAAATAGGCCTGGTAAATATCGTAGGTAAAAACAGAATTGAATGCTGTTACATTTCCTGCCATACCGCTCATGAAGGACGCAATTAGTGCAGTAATGCCCACACCCAATAACCCACTTGGATAATAATGAGATATAAGTGAAGGTAATGTCATCGTATAATCAATTTGCCCGTCGGCTGTATTGGGAATGCTGTATCCTTTTGATTGCAATGCAGGTTGCATAAGTGCAATAGCAATCACGCCGGGGAGTACAACAATTAATGGCATCAGCATTTTTGGTAAAGCAGCCACGATCGGGGTACGTTGTGCATCTCCCATATTTTTTGCGATCATGGCTCGTTGCACTACGAGAAAGTCTGTACACCAGTATCCAAAAGACATCACAAAGCCTAACCCGAATATCAATGACATAAAATGCAGCCCCATTGGGTTATCATTTGCATTGCCCATGTATTTCCATGCATGTGTGAGCTCGGGTTGAAGATTTGCTTTTATATTTTCCCATCCACCGGCATCCTGCAGCGCAACTATAACCAGCGGAGAAAGACCAAGAACAATCAAAAAGAACTGCAATACTTCATTGTAGACCGCACTTGTAAGCCCGCCAAGAAATGTATAAAGCATTACAATTCCAGCAGCAACCCAGATAGAAATATCAAAATCCCAATGCAAGATTACCTCCAGCAGCTTCGCCAATGCATAAAGTGAAATGCCGGAAGAGAAAACGGTCATTACTGCAAAT
>JAEUVI010000050.1 GCA_016787105.1 Chitinophagaceae bacterium
GCCATTTTATCGTGAGTTGAGAGGATACGATGGAAATGTAAACACAAATGTAAAATCACAAAAAAGCTGGCAGGCTGTTGGTGGATTTGATTTCAATTTCCAGGGATGGAAACGACCTATGCGGCTGACAATGGAAGGCTACTATAAAAAGATGAGTGATGTAGTGCCGTACGATATTGACAATGTACGTATCCGTTATTTCGGGGAAAATAAAGCGAAGGCATACGCTGCCGGGGTGGAAATGCGCTTATTTGGAGAACTTGTAAAAGATGCTGAAAGCTGGGTGAGTATCGGCTTTATGCGTACCAAAGAAGATATAGACGGTGACACTTATAAAGTGTATACTGTTGATTCGCTCAACCAGCCTATTGATAGTTCAACTGTAGAGGGCGGATGGTTTCGCAGGCCAACGGATAGGGCGATTACATTCGGCATGTTTTTCCAGGATTATTTATCTACCAATAAAAACTTCAAAGTGTATGTAAGCACTTTGTATGGCAGCAACCTGCCGTATAATATTCCCAATAGTGTTAAGTACCGCAATGCTTTATTTATCGAACCTTATATGCGTGTTGACATTGGTTTCAGCGCATTGCTGATTGATGCTGACAAAAGCAAGCGCCGCAGCCACAATCCTTTCCGCGGTTTTGACAATATCTGGGCCACGCTGGAAGTATTTAATTTGATTGATCGCCGCAATACAATCTCTTATTTGCTGATAAAAGACTTTGCAAATAATGTATTTACAATGCCGAACCGATTGACGCCGCGCTTACTGAATTTTAAGATTGTGGCGAGGTGGTAATAAAAAAAGTGCAATAAAATTCTTTTGATTAACTCTTATTCTCAAAATCAAACTGATGCTGATCCTGGTAAGCTTTGAAAGCAACAGGGTCGCCATAAGGTCCCTGGTATTTTGCAGAACCAAATCCCAAAATAGCCCAGAATATAAAACCAAGAAGAACCAGCCCGACAGTAAAACCTTCTGTTTTTCCAAAGCTTTTTGAAATCATATTGATAAGCCAGATTGCGAATATGATATTTACAAAAGGAATAATCAACATCAATACCCACCAGCCTGGTTTGCCGGCGATTTTTGTCATGATATATACATTGTAAATCGGGATAATGCAGGCCCATCCGGGTTGCCCGGCTTTTTCAAATACTTTCCATTGCGAAGCAATGCTGATAAGGAAAAGAATTAAACAAAAAATAAGTATTCCGGTTATAGCTCCCGAAGAGAGTTCTGTTTGGTATTGATATTCTTCCATTGTTGTTGGTGGTTTGGTTTACCTAATATAAACATTTTCTACTGAGAACAAATATTTCTGCAAGTATTACTGCCACTTACCTCTTCGTATGTCCCAGCTTGTCAAACCGATTTTAAATTGTACCGGGTTACTAAATGTATTTGCTGCAGAAGTAACTACATATACGCCCAGCTTGATTTTCCCCAGTGTATTGAATGGGATTCTGAACACACGTTCAATGCCTGCAAAAGCTTCCACGTATTTCAGGTTACGTTCAGGTGCAATTAAAAAACCAGCACCGCCAACTTCACGCAATTCGAGTTTTTTAAACAGTGGAATTTTATTCAGCAATGCCCCGTTAAACTCATGTACATAATGCCCCTGGTAAAATCGTTTGAAAACAGGAAAAGTAGAATCCAGTGCCTGGAATGCTTCGCTGGGATTCATGAATAAAATAGGATCGCCACGGCGTTGAAACTGGTAATCCACCAATCGCAAATCTTTCTGATTGGGAAAGTTCCCGGTTTTTATATTATAAGATGATATACCTATCAACCCCAGTTTAATCGATTGTTCAATACCAAATTCCAAATAATCAAAATCAACTTTACTCTTGAATAAGCCAGGAATTCCTTTTCGCCAGCTGGTATAGAATGTGGGCCATTTAGAACCCATAATAATCTTCTCCTTCGGCTCTCTTATGTAGTGTTGAAATGGAGTGTATTGCAATCTTAATTTCCCATATACCGCGTTATAAGGCTCAAACGCTATTGCATGATTATC
>JAEUVI010000121.1 GCA_016787105.1 Chitinophagaceae bacterium
ATACAGTATGGAAGAATGCTGTAGCAAAAGCGGTAAATGAATTAAAAGCTATTTTAAAAGCTGATACAATAAGTGTTGGTTTGTCAGCACCAGGTTTGCCCAATGATAAAAATACCTGCATTGCCTGTATGCCGGGTAGAATGCAGGGTTTAGAAAATTTTATCTGGTCAGATTTTTTACAACAACCCGCATATGTACTGAATGATGGCGTAGCTGCATTGATGGGTGAAGCAAAGTTTGGTGCGGCAAAAAACAGGAAGCACGCCGCAATGCTGACGCTCGGTACAGGAGTTGGCGGTGCTATACTGATTGACGGTAAACCTTACCAGGGAGCTTTTAACAAAGCTGGTCATATTGGCCATATGGTTATTAATGACGAAGGCGATTGCGATGTAACAGGAATGCCCGGAAGTTTAGAAGAATGTATCGGTAACTATACTATTGAAAAACGAAGCAAGGGAAAGTTTACTTCCACGCACCAGATGCTGGAAGCGTATAAGAGTGGAGATGAGTTGGCGAAATCAATCTGGTTGAAATCAGTCAGGCAACTGGCAGCGGGCATCGCTTCCGTTGCCAACATTGTTTCGCCCGAAGTAATTGTATTGGGTGGTGGTATTACACAAGCAGGTGATATTTTATTTGAACCATTAAGGAAGTATATGGATGAGTTTGAATGGCGTCCGACAGGGAAGGGAGTGGAAATAGTAAAGGCAGTGTATGGAGATATGGCTGGCGCAATTGGCGCGGCATGTTTCGCGATGAGCAAAGAAAGTTAAAAGTAAAAATTAAAAACCTGTTGGTAGTTGTATTAATGCTGAATAGCAATTTTTTTATCTCAATACTGAATATTAAAATCTGACTACTATAATGAATGTAATAGAAACATATCTTGACAAATGTGCTGAAATTGTAGATACAGTAAGAAAACAAGAGCCACAAATAAAACAGGCTGCCCAATGGTTTACACAAACAATTCTCCAAGGAAGAATGGTACATGTATTCGGAAGCGGGCACAGCCGCATCATGGCAGAAGAAATGTGGCCACGTTATGGCTCCTTTCCCGGCTTCAACCCGATAGTTGAATTATCATTGACCTATCATAATAATGTTGTTGGAGCTAACGGTCAGCGACAGGCTATGTTTCTCGAAAATGTACCAGGCCTGGCCGACAGGATACTGCGCAATTTCGGTTTGGATGAAAGAGATACTGCGTTGGTTATTTCTTCCAGTGGTTGCAATATCGTGCCGATAGAAATGGCGGAACTGTTTCAACGGAAAAAGATAAAAGTAGTTGCATTGGTTACCAAAGAGCATCTTGCTAAGAGTACCAGCAAAAGAGCTGATGGAAAAAAGCTTTCAGATTTTGCTGACCTGGTATTGGATAGCGGTGCACCTATTGGTGATTCCATTGTGTATATACCCGGATTGGAAACTCCGGTAGCGCCAGGCTCAACAGTCGGCGGTGTTATGATTGTTAATACAATAAAAGCCGAAGTAGCAAAATTATTAACGGAAGCGGGACAGCCTCCAAAGGTATTGACAGCCGGTGCTATTGTTGGCACAGCAAAGGCAACCGCCTTATTTGAGAGTGCATATGATGAGCATGCGCACCGCCTGGCTGAATTGTATAAGAATGCAGGAAAATAAAAGCCTCCCCGAGACCTCTTCCAAAAGAGAAGGTCGCCAGGACACAGCCCTTGCTTTTCGAAGAATTCAATTGTTACCAGGAACTTCGAAATTGCTGACTATAGATATAAAAGTGAAATGGTAGTTATGTAGCTGGGATTTGTAATGTCGTACCGCTCCTTCTCCACTTGGAGAATATCCCAATAGCTATCGGCATGAAGCTAAAAATTGAAGAAAATGAAATCCGAACGTTTTAATAACAATTCACAATATTGAACATTTTCAATCACCATAAAATTCCGTTGCTTGTTGAAACAGATATACTTGTTATAGGTGCTGGTTCTGCAGGTTGTATTGCTGCACTCGCTGCGGCAAGCGATAAAAAGTATTCTGTGACATTGATGGAGCGATATGGATTTCCTGGCGGCACGTCCACGCAGATGCTCGATACGTTTTATGGCTTCTTCACTCCTGGTACCAGCCCGAAGAAAATTGTTGGAGGATTGCCTGATGATGTCGTCAATGAATTATACAAAACCAACGATATTTTTCTGCGCCCCAATACCTATGGCGCGGGTACTGGTGTGAACTATAATCCAGAAAGATTAAAATGGGTTTGGGATAAGTTGATTACTCATGCTGGAATCAACTATATCCTCCACACTTCTTTGGTAGATGTAGTGAATGAAGAAAAAGAAAAGAAAACCTGTATCTGCTGGAATAAATCCGGTTTTTATAAGATAAATGCAAAGAGAGTGATTGATGCAAGCGGCGATGCTGATTTCTGTTATCTATCAGGATATGAGTTTGAACTGGCCGGTGAAAAAGAACCTGCACAAAGTATGACTACAACATTCCGGATGTGTAATGTGGACCTGGAAAAATTTGAGAGGGCTGGTGGTAATAAGATGATGAAGGAAAAAATGGTAAGCGCTTTTAATAGCAAAACATATTTACTGCCACGGAAAGAAGGTTCTGCACATGAAATGAATGCGCCGAAATGCATTTCAACTGTTGCTGTGAAAGTAACAGACCTGCATGCACTCAATATCGCTGAACTCACCAATGCTGAAATAGAGGGAAGAAAACAATCATTCATTTATGAAGATTTTTTCCGGCATGAAGTGCCGGGTTACGAAGATTCAAAAATCATCGGATTGTCTCACCAGATCGGTGTAAGGGAAACAAGAAGGGTGTATGGCGAACACCGTTTAACAAAAGAAGAATGCCTTTCGGGAAATATTCCCGCAACATCAATTTTATTATGCGGCGCACCGATTGAAGACCATCGCAAAGGAAAAGACGGCCAGGATGAAACGTACTGGGAATATATCCCGGGTGCCGGAGTATATGGAGTGCCCTATGGTACCATTGTTCCGCGCCATAGCAATATGACCTGGGTGGTGGGCAGATGTTTTTCCGCCACGCATGATGCGCATGCATCCTGTCGTTCGATGGCGCAAACCATGAGCATGGGGCAGGCAGCAGGCCTGGCTGCATTACAATCACTAGACAAAGATTGTGGTGCTAAGGATATTGATGTTACAGTATTAAGGGAAGAATTAACAAAACTGGGCCAACAACTGGAAGTGCCGTCTTCTGTTGCCGATACATCCCGTAATGGATGGAAGAATAATTTTCAATAGTAATAATTAATGGATAATTACTCATGCCATTTGTAAGAACAGTATTAGGAGATATTGAACCGGAAGCGATGGGGCTTACTTATTCGCATGAGCATATCGTGATTGAAGAAGGGTTTTCCACAATAAAAAACCCTGATTTTGTTCTGAATGATACCAGCCTGATTAGCGAGGAGCTGAAAGAGTTTTATCAATACGGCGGCCGTACTGTTGTCGATACCATGCCTGCCGCATCAGGAAGAAATGTATTGAAGTTGGCGGAAGTATCGCGCCGTTCCGGGGTTAACATCATTGCGCCAACCGGCATCCATCTTGAAATTTATTATCCGCCTAATCACTGGCGCTATCATTTACCGGTTGATGAATTGACAGATTTGTTTGTAAAAGATATCACAGCAGGAATTGATGAGTATGATTATAATTCACCTGTTGTAAAAAGAACCAATCACAAAGCAGGCCTCATAAAGCTTGCGACCGGCGACGAATCTTTTACCTTGCATCAGCGGAAAGTTTTTGAAGCAGTTGTCAATGCGCATCGTATTACCGGTGCGCCAATTCTCACCCATACAAATAGTGGCAAACAGGCTATTGAACAGGTAGAATTGTTTCTGAAGCTGGGTGCGGATGTCAATCATATTGTTTTATCGCATGTAGATAAACGAAAAGATCTTGCTTTTCATAGGGCGTTAATGCAAACAGGAGTGTATGTAGAATATGATAGCCATTTTCGTTGGAAATCAAAAACGGATAACTGGACATATAACCTGCTTGAAAAATTATTACCGGATTATGGCGACCGCATCGTTGTGGGAATGGATATGGCAAGGAATACCTATTGGAAATCGTATGGCGGAAAGCCGGGATTAATTTATTTGCTGACGGATTTCAAAGAGGAAATGAAATCAAGAGGACTGGAAGCTTATTATGAAAAATTATTTTTTTCTAATCCACAGAAGCTGTTTACGTTTATGAGCATTTGAAATAAAAGAGATGATTCAAAAGAACAATAGAGTAGTGATTGATAGATGAATTCACAATAGTACAAAAACCTAATCAAGGCGTTTCCGGAAAACGTGTTGTATATCGTTTTCCGGCGGCTTTTTTGGTTACTTTTTTTCCGCAAAAAAAGTAAAAAGAAAGCTTAGCTTGTAACAATATTGTAGTAAGATATAAATAAGAAAAAAGAATGAGCAAACAAACGATTCCTGTCAGAACAACGGTAGTTGGAAGCTATCCATTTCCCGGGTGGCTTGAATTTTCTTCAAAAAATTTAAATCAATTCGGCCCCGCTGATATAGAAGAAATGATAGAAGATGCTGTGATAGCAGCAGTACATGACCAAGTAGCTGCCGGATTGGATGTAATAACCGACGGTGAACAAACAAGACTTGATTTCAACCTATCTTTTTATGGTTATATAAAAGGTATCCAGAACAATGAATCAGAAACGAGAAAGTTTGGACCTGCGGCGCACGACCAGCGGGGAAAGAATAATATCGTTGGCGAACTCGTAGCGCCAAATGGCTTAGGTGCAGTGAAAGAATTTCTTCGGTTGAAGAAACTTGCACCGGCCGGGCCGATATTGAAAGCAAGTGTTCCGGGACCATATACACTCAGTGGCCGTTTGTTGCCAAATGATAAATACAAAGATCGGTATGCGATTACTGAGGCATTATTGCCATTGGTTCGTAAGGAACTGGAAGATCTTGTTGCTGCAGGCTGTACGGAAATAACCGTGGATGAACCATCTATGAGTTGCTATGCTTACAAAGAAGATACAAAACGTTTTGTTGATATTTTTAATCGTACTGTAAAACCAATTGTTGGTAAATGTAATCTCAGTACGCATTTGTGTTTTGGAAATTTTAAAGGCCGCCCGGTTGGTTATCGTAGCATAAAACCGATGCTGCCGGATTTCCTTGATCTATCTGTGAATGAAATTCATATTGAAATGGCCAACCGTGAATTTGCCGAAATTGAATTACTGAAACCTTTTGCGGAAAAGATGAATGTAGCAGTCGGGATCATTGACGTGAAAAATTATTATATCGAAACAGTAAATGATGTAGTAGAAAGAATCAACCGTTGTTTGAAATATATACCTGCGGAAAAATTATCTGTAGCACCGGATTGTGGTTTGAGTCAAACTGCACGTTGGGCATCGAGACAGAAGCTGATAAACATGGTGAAGGGTGCGAAGAAGGTGAGAGGAGAAAGCCTCACCTAACCTCTTCGAGGGAGAGGAACCGAGCACAGTCCTTGCTTTTTGGAAAAAAGCCTCATCCCGACCTTCTCCAAAGGAGAAGGCCATCAATGCAC
>JAEUVI010000159.1 GCA_016787105.1 Chitinophagaceae bacterium
TTCACGGATTTCTTAAAACAAAAACTTAATGCACTCTTGCCTATTCTCTCATACGCATTAATAAGAGAATATTTGCAAATGATAAATTCTACCATTTATCAACTATTATAAATTTGAGGTTTGAAAAAAAATTTCAAATAATATCTGCTTATATAAAGAGTTACTACGCATTATTTTTTTCAATATCAGACCATATTTTCATTGACAATGATCAAAAAAACAAATTTATCGTAAGTATATTCTATTATAAATCATTTATTTCTATTGCTTTCAAAAAAAAAGAGTTTAATATTTATTTCACCAAAAAGAAGAAATGTCTGTAGCGCAGTATCGGCCGTTTGCTCAGAATCGGTTGTTGTCTGTGCGAAAATGCAAATAGAAAATAAGAGTATTTCTTATTAAAAGGACATAAAGCTTTAGGTACATCGACCTTAAAAAAAATCCATTTTCTATGAACAAAACACTTGCCCAAGTGCGTAAACGCACTTGCACTCAGCTTTTGCCTGCAGTCAATCTATTTTCTTCATTTAAAAAAAATTGTTTTATCGCTTCGTTCTTGCTTATGGCAATTGCGACGAATGCACAAAACCTTACTCTTTCAAATGCTGGACAGACTGGTACATCAGGTACAAACTGGACTACTTCCGGAACTAACCCGGTAACAATAACCGTTACGGGGGTGGCCAGTATTAACACCAGTGTAATAGAAGGATACCTGAATGCGGGAACCAGTGTGATTGTAAATAACACTACTACCAAAGGAACAGCCTTAAACTCGGCAATTAGCAAAACAAATGGCGGAAATGCATCATTAACGCTGAAAGATATTGGTTGTATAAAAGTGGCAGCCGGTATAAGTATCAGCAGTACTACCGGTACGCTTGATATTATATTCTGGGCAGATAGCGACCTAAACCAGGGTGGCGCTATAGATGATTTCATTGTTTGCAATAGTGGATCCTCATTCAACTCGAATGGGGGAAAAATTGTGATGGCTGGAGGAGCCGATAACGGAGCAAATGGCGGCGTATCCGGAGATGCTGTGCCCGATGAATTTGCGTGGAATGGCTCTAATACTACCACCTATGGAGCCAACGTTGCTGGCGGCCTTAGCTTAGGCTTACCAGCAGGCACAGGTACCGTTATTTCGCTTAATAGTAATGGTGGCGACATAATACTTCGTGGCTCCACCAGCAACAACAATGGCTATCCGGGTATTACTTCTCAGGGCAGCCTGAAGATAGAATCCGGAACAGGAAAGATTACTATGTATGGTAAATCTACAACTGGCAATGGTTTAGAATTAACCTATGGTGCCTCTCCAAACATAGCTATAAACTCTTCATCTACCAGTTCACCAGCTATTGATATAAAAGGAATAGCATCGGTAAGTGGAATTGGATTATTTATGAGCAATAATGCTTCTGGAAATATCCTTATTCAGTCCACCGCTGCTACAGGTGGCGGTATTACCCTGGAAGGAGTTGGCACAGGCAATATAGGTTTGATACTCGGTGCAATTAACTCCAATATTGCTACTCAGGTCTTGTCACAATCTGGCCCTATTACATTAAAAGGCAAGGGTACCAGCGGCTCATATGGTTCAATTTTTATTGACGGTAATGGGTATATAGGTAACCGGAAAGATGCAACAGCTATCCAGGGTATAACGCCATCAGTTACGGCTTCTACTGCTAATATACTTTTACAGGGCGATGCTCAATATAATATTAGTAACAGCTCAGGCAAAAACAGCTATTTCAACAGTACCGGGGCCCTCACGATCAAGGCCTATACTGCCGGCTATACCGGCACTGTTAGTTGGATAGGTAATGTAAATATCGGGGCATCATTCAGTAGCATTACACTGGGTGAGGCGGCTGAAAACTATAGTTTAGCTGTAAACAATTCTCTTACTACAAACGGAAATATTACGGCTTATGCAAACAACTTTACTTTGGCAGATGGGGTTGGGATAGCGTCTACTACAAACGGCAACGTTAGTATTAATGCGAAAGGAGATTTTATCAGTACGGGAACCACACGCCGCACTATCAGCAGTATTGGTGGAAATATTAACGTGTATGCTGATGCAGATGCTAACGGCGCCGGGCAGATGGATATTGACTATATGACTTTCAATCCCGGGTCGGGCAATCTGAAGTTAAGGACTGAAACAATGGGCTGGGTAACAACCACGAACCCTGATAAACCATACCTTAATGGCACAGGTACTATTACCATTGAACCTTCAGATGGGTCGTTTCAAGCAGTTCAAACAAATTTGTTTTATTTTGACCAGGATGATAATGGTATGGCTGGCCTTACTATTGGAAAAAGTACTAATTACGGGGATCTTTCTGTTCAAAACAACCCGCTAACTGTAGCAGGCCCTATTTCATTGTATGGAGGGTTGATAGCGCTGAGCGTAAACCTAA
>JAEUVI010000127.1 GCA_016787105.1 Chitinophagaceae bacterium
AACGGAGCAGAATGCACCAAGAAAAAAAGATGCAAAAACCCATGTGGGCAGCTTCCCTGTTTTGCCAACAAAAATTAAAGGAAAGGCGAGCAGGGAAAAATTAGCCAACGTTTGTCCAAGGCCGGTAAAAAAACTTTGTGCCTGGAAACCGGTTGCCTGTTGGGATTTATCCAGCTTATCTGCAACAAAAGCCCTGTATGGTTCCATTGCTGTATTGTTGCCAATATCCAATATCCATAACAAACCAACGGCCATCCATAAAGCACTACTAAATGGAAAAAGAAATAATGCAATACTGCACAATACAGCGCCGATAAAAAAATAAGGTTTTCTTCTTCCCCAGCTTTCACTCCATGTTTTATCGCTAAGCGTACCAATGATGGGTTGTATAATTAATCCTGTGAGCGGCCCCGCTAAATTTAGTATGGGTATCTGGTCGGGACTGGCGCCCAAAAAATCATAAATAGGATTAACGGCGCTTTGCTGCAGACCAAAACTGTACTGGATTCCAAAAAAGCCGAGGTTCATGTTGATAATCTGCCAGAATGATAAGCGCGGTTTGGCGATAGACATAAGCAATCATTATTTATACAAAAGAAAATAGTAATCTGATTGCTGAATATACTTATAATATAAATCGGAAACTCCGGTTATGAAACATCTTTTTGATGCTGTATTACAAAATCAATCAGCTCTTCTAATGAAATGTCAATTCGGGAAATTGCATCGGTAATATCATTCCGGTTTACCTGTGCCGCAAAAGATGGCGTCTTTAGTTTTTTTAAAATACTTTTTACATCCATGCCCTCGTAGCGGGTAGGCCGTACCAACGCTGCAGCATGAACGAAGCCGGACAATTCATCGAAAGCATAAATCATTTTGTCCATTTTATTATTCGGCTCTACGCCAAAATAGGATGGACCATGCGAAGCGATACAATGTATTACTTCAGGATCGATATTTCTTCGTTCAAGTTCTTCGATAATTATCCGGCAGTGATCATCCGGATATTTTTCCCAATCAGCATCATGTAATAAGCCGGCAAGTTCCCATTTCAATGCTGTTTTCTCATCTGCATTTTCTTTTTCGATGGCCCATGCTTTCATAACGGCAGCTACCTGTTTCATATGCAGTCGCAAGCGTTCGTTGGGCACCCATTCATTCAATAATGCATTGGCATCTTCTATTGTCATTAAGTTTCCAGAATTTTCCGGTTTGCCAAAATTTGAACGGCCAAGAAGGTGGATTGCCATTATCGTATATTTTTAAGGTTATAAATTTAGCTCACATCTTTATCTCTGATTATACCCGGTTTAAAAATCTAACTATAGTTAGCTTTTGGTTTTCAGCATTATCTTTTAAAACTCTTACTCGCAGCGGTTTTCAGCTGTGAGCTTTTATTTTCGATTAAAATTTTTATTGAAAATCAGTCATTTATAGAGGTGCGATAAAAATTAACCTTCCTGATTTTTGGAAATCAACTTTATTTCAAGCTATCTTTGCGACCCCAAAAACAAGGTTACTTGCAAATGGGGCACAGTTTGGAGGATGGTCCGGCTGTTTATTTTTTTAAACTTCCTGTAAAGGAACAAAGCAAAATTAATGAGCAAACTACATTTCACAACAAAACATGCGAACGAGGCTACCGTACAGCGTAACTGGTATGTTGTAGACGGTACCAATCAAACCGTAGGACGTATGTGTGCTAAAATTGCAGCGGTACTCCGTGGCAAAAACAAGGCATACTACACTCCGCACGTTGATTGTGGCGATTATATTATCGTTACAAACTGCGACAAAATCGTTTTAACCGGTAACAAAATGGATGAAAAAATTTACGATACATTCAGCGGTTATCCCGGTGGTCGTAAAGAAGAAATTGCGAAAGACCTGCTGAAACGCAGACCTGAAGTAATCATCGAGAGAGCGGTGAAAGGAATGCTTCCTAAAAATCGTCTCGGTAGAAAACTGGTAAAAAAATTATTCGTGTATGCCGGTGCAGAGCATCCTCATGGCGCACAGCAACCAAAAGAATTAAAATTCTAAAAAGCCATAAGCAGTAAGCCATAAGCCGCAAGCTTATAGCCTATCGCCTACAGCCTAAAGCAATAAAAATGGAAAAGCAGAAAAACGGAGTCGGTCGTCGTAAAGAAGCAGTGACAAGAGTATTCCTTACAAAAGGAGATGGCAAAATCACTGTAAACGATAAAGACTATAAAACATATTTCCCGCTGGTGTATTTGCAAAACCAGGTAGAGCGTCCGTTGAAAACAGTAGAATCATTTGGAAAATATGATGTAAAAATCAATGCCGGTGGTGGTGGTGTAAAAGGCCAGGCTGAAGCAGCAATGCTCGGTATCGCCCGTGTATTGGTTGATATCAATCCTGAGTTTCGCCCTGCATTAAAAGCAGCAGGTTTGCTTAAGCGTGACCCACGTTCTGTAGAGCGTAAGAAATTCGGTCATAAGAAAGCGAGAAGAAGCTACCAGTTTAGTAAGAGATAAAACAGCCGCCTAAATCCCCCGAAGGGGGACTTAAGGTCGCTTATAAAACATAATTATCTAAATCTTAAAAAGAATCTCCGGAAGCCCCTCCTTCGGAGGGGTTTGGGGAGGCCGTTAAAAAATGGAAAATAACACTTCACTTCAGCAACAACTTTTGGAAGCTGGTGTACACTTCGGTCACCTGCGTAAGAAGTGGAACCCGAAAATGCTGCCATACATTTTCGCAGAGAAAAAAGGTATTCACATCATTGACCTCAACAAAACAACTGAGTGCCTGCAGGAAACCGCAGCTGCTATGAAGCAGATTGCACGCAGCGGTAAAAAAATCCTGTTTGTTGGTACTAAAAAGCAAGCAAAGGATATCGTGAATGAATGTGCCAAAAAAGTAAACATGCCTTTCGTTACCGAAAGATGGTTGGGTGGTATGTTGACCAACTTCAATACTGTTCGTAAGAGCGTAAAGAAAATGCAGAGCATTGAAAAAATGCTGGGCGATGGTTCTTTCGACAGCATTACAAAAAAAGAACGTTTGACACTTAGTCGCGATAAAGACAAAATGGAAAAAGTATTGGGTGGTATCGCTCAGTTGGGCCGTGTACCTGCTGCTTTATTTATTGTTGATATCGGGCATGAGCATATTGCTTTGGCAGAAGCAAAACGCCTTGGCATTACAACCTTTGGCGTAGTAGATACAAACTGCGATCCAAATAAAGTCGACTTCGCTATTCCTGCGAACGATGACGCTACTAAATCAATTGCTATCATCACTAATTATCTTACTGCTGCTATCGCAGAAGGTTTGGCAGAACGCCAGGCTGCAAAGGATGAGGATACAGATGAAGTGAATGATGATGAAAAAGAAAGAAAAGCAGCAAAACTGCTTGCAGAGGCTGAAGCAGAAGGCGGACGTGGTCGTGGCCGCGGACGTGGAAGCAATGATAATGCTGGTGGCGGTAATGCAGGTGGCCAGAGACGTCGTTCAGGCGGCGGTGGCGGTGGACAACGTGGCGGCGGTGGATTCAGACCCGGCGGCGGTGGTGGAAGAAGATAAGAGCAATTGAAAAATGTGACAAGGGTTTGATTCCTCTATTGAGTCAGCGAGCAATTTTTAAATTTTCAAATTTTCAAACTATGAGCACAGTAACAATAAGTGCACAAGATATAAATAAGCTTCGCCAGGCAACCGGAGCAGGTATGATGGATTGCCGCAAAGCATTGACAGAAACAAATGGTGACTTTGAAGCGGCAATTGACTGGCTGCGCAAGCAAGGTCAGAAAGTAGCTGCAAAAAGAAGTGACCGTGAAGCGAAAGAAGGTGTTGTAATCGCTAAAACAACTGCTGATAATAAAACAGGTATCGTTGTATGTGTTAGCTGCGAAACAGACTTCGTAAGCAAGAATGCAGACTTCGTTGCGTTTGGTCAGAGTATCGCAGATGCAGCTATCAGCAATAATGTAAAAAGCCTCGACGAGCTGAATGCAGTAAAAATAGGTGGTGCTACAGTAGCTGATCTTGTAAACGATAAACTGGCTACGATTGGCGAAAAAATAGGTATCACAAAATTTGAAAGAATAGAAGCTCCTTATGTAGCATCTTATATTCATGGTGCTTATCGTATTGGTGTGCTGGTAGGATTGAATAAAGCTTCAGCAGAGGCTGGTAAAGATGTAGCGATGCAGATTGCCGCGTTGAACCCGGTAGCTGTTGATGCAGCAAGCGTACCCGCTGATGTAGTAGCACGTGAAAAAGCAATCATCGTAGACCTGATGAAGCAGGATCCGAAGATGGCTGGCAAACCTGACGAAATGATTGCCAAAATCGCTGAAGGTAAATTGGGTGCTTTCTTCAAAGAACAGACACTCACAGCACAGGCGTTTGTAAAAGATGCTGGTAAAACTGTTGCTGATTACCTGAAAGAATCAGGTGATGTGAAAGTGATAGAATTTAAAAGAGTAGCGCTGGGATAAATTATTCGCTATAGATAATATTAAAAGCTTCCTGTTTTGCAGGAAGCTTTTTTATTTGCTACACAATATTTTTATGCTGTTACTGAATCATACACCGTTACTTTCTTCCACAGGTGCTTGCAATCCGCTACGAATTGTAAATGATCCGGATCTACCTGGTAGCTATCCTGGTCGGCTTTGTTATCGAAAAATAAAAGCCAGGATACATCGTAGGAAGCGTCAATAACTTCCCTGTTTGTAGTAGCGGGAACGCCGATGTGGTGAAATTTGATTGTCTTTACAGAACTTAATTTTTGCAAACCGGCCAGTAAATCCCTTTTATCTTTTTCATTGCCAGGATTGGCCAGCCAGAAATATACATGATGAACGAATACGTTTTGAGTTGACATTGCGTTTAACTTTTTTGCAAGATACAAAGTTGAAATAATACTGCTTACAGGAATACTATTATACTGAATAGAATTGTGAAAAGTAAAACTGTCCCGATAGCTATCGGGACAAACAACAAATAATGATACTAGTAATGAAGCCGGAACATAAAGTGGTTCAGGATGCCAGAATGTCCCGACCCTGTTTTTCCCTATCTTCGCTAAGCAAATCCTGATCAATCCCGATAACTATCGGGACGGTACCGGGTGAAATCTGAAAACTAAATCGTACATCCGTTCATGCTTCCCAAATATAAACGCGTTCTGCTCAAACTTTCCGGCGAATCTTTAATGGGTGATAAGAGCTTTGGCCTTGATCCGGCTGTGATAGCCCAGTATGCGCAAGAAGTAAAATCAATAACAGATCTTGGCGTGCAGGTAGCAATTGTAATAGGCGGTGGAAATATTTACCGGGGTATGAATGAAGCGGAAACAGGTATAGAAAGGGCGCATGGCGATTATATGGGAATGCTGGCAACAGTTATAAACGGGATGGCCTTGCAGGCTGGTCTTGAAAAAGCAGGAGTATTTACCCGTTTGCAAAGTGCGATTAAAATGGAGCAGATTGCCGAACCATATATACGGCGCAGGGCTATGCGACATGTAGAGAAAGGCCGTGTGGTGATCTTCGGAGCAGGAACGGGTAATCCTTACTTCACTACAGATACAGCTGGTGTGCTTCGGGCAATTGAAATAAAATGTGATGTGATCCTGAAAGGAACAAGGGTAGATGGTATCTATACAGCCGATCCGGAAAAAGATAAAACTGCTACAAAATATCAAACCATTACTTTCCAGGAATGCCTTACTAAAAATCTCCGTGTTATGGACATGACGGCATTCACTCTCTGTATGGAAAACAACCTGCCGATAGTTGTGTTTGATATGAATAATCCCGGCAATCTTCGCAGGGTAGTAGAGGGAGAAAAAGTTGGTACTCTTGTTACCAGTTAATCTCTTTTCATCTGCAATAGAATCGGAAATTTACTATTGAATTGTTGTTAATAAGTTGTGGTGCGCGGTGCATAAACAAAACGGGTTTTTACCAGTAGATTTGTATGCAGTAATCACTATTCTTTCCTTTCACCAAACATTCCGGGTTCATGACATTATCCGTTTTTGAATTAATAGTTTTGTTTGTATGTGCCGTTATTGTCGGTATTACTATTCATTTTTTTATCAGCAGCCGGCGTGGTTTAAAAATGTCAACACAGGAAGCTGAAAAAATGAACCGCAGTATTGAAGACTGGAAAGCTAAATATTTTAATGATATTGATGATCGTGATAAGGAGCTTACAGAATTAAAAGAGAAACTGAATGAAGCGATAGAAAATGCTAAAGAATACAGGCAGGAGGCTGAACAAATGCACCGGGAAAACCGGACACTTGAGGCAGAACTGGAAATGGCAATGAAACAACCGCCGCCACAGGAGCCAATCATTATACAAGCACAGGCGCCGGTTACAGAAAAACCTGATTACATCAGCCAGTTGCGTATAGCGCAAAGCAGCCTGATGGAGCATAATGATAAAATAAACAAACTGCTGGAACAGATAGATGTGATTAAAGAGAAAGAAGAGCAGCAGCAAATCATACTGGAAGAAAAAGAGGAACTCAGCAACCAGATCAATAAACTGAAAATGGTGCTGAGTGATAAAGAAAAAGAAATTAATAATATCCGGCAGAAAGAACAGTTGACGAAAGAGATGAATGCAATACTCGATAATGCATATAGCGAGTTTAATGTATTGCAGGGAAAAATTCAGAAACTGGAATTGCAGCTTAATCAATCCAAATTACTGAATATAGAATACGAAGATTTGAAAGAGACTCACTATAAAATGATCCGTGATTTTGAAGATCAGAAAACAAAATTGCAGGCATTCAGCAGCGAGAACCAGCAATTGAGCATGCAGATTGAAGAAATTACTGATAAACTGCGCGAAGCGAATTTTCAGCGCCAGCAATTGCAGAAAAGGGTTTCTTATCTCGAAGAACTAAACAATGATCTGCATGTAGTGGCCGATGCGAATAAAAAACTGGAAAGCCAGTTGAAAAAAATAGGCGAACTGGAAAGCATGCTGAATGTAGTATCCGAAGAAAGGGATATGCTGAAAAGGCAACCAGGCAACTATTGAAGTAAGTGACAAGAATCATATTGGTATGCCCCTATTACAGGGGCATTTTTATTTTGTGTAACTTATTTTTGCAGTATGGATAAAACAATAGCTGACATACGGAAAGATTATTCATCGCGGCACCTGATGGAAAAGGATGTTTCAAAAAATCCGATAACGCAATTTGGAATATGGTGGGAAGAAGCCCTGCGATCGCAAATTGATGAAGTAAATGCAATGACACTTGCTACCGCATCATCTGACGGATTTCCTTCCGCACGTATTGTGCTACTCAAAGGATTTGATACAAGTGGATTTACATTTTTTACAAACTATAAAAGCTTTAAAGGCAGCCAGCTTGAAGAAAACCCAAAAGCATGTCTTGTGTTTTTCTGGAAAGAGCTTGAAAGACAGGTGAGGATAACAGGCATCGTGCAAAAAGCGGCTGCCGCAGAGAGTGATGCTTATTTTAAATCGCGGCCAAGGGCAAGCCAGATTGGAGCGTGGGCCTCTCCACAAAGCCAGGTAGTAGATGACAGGAACTGGCTGGAAGATAATTTTTACCGGCTGTCAGAAAATATGAAAACCGATGAGTTGCAACGGCCCCAGCATTGGGGCGGCTATATAGTGAGGCCAATCATTATTGAATTCTGGCAAGGACGCCCCAGTCGTATGCATGATCGTATTCAATATACCCTGCAGGATGATGGGGAATGGCAGGTGCAGAGACTGGCGCCATAATGAGCGGTCAATAAGTTGGCAGGTGCGTATGTCTCATACCTTGCCAACTTATTGACCATTCAGTTTATTTCTTTTTTGGCGCAGCTTTCTTTGTAGTCTTGGCAGGCCTGCTTTTTCCAAATGAACCTTTGAATGTTTTTCCTTTCTTCGTTTTTTTATCTCCTCTTCCCATAATAATTTTTTTTAAAGATTAAGTTTATAATAAAGCACAAAGATGATGAATAGCTTTTATAAATCCATTAAAAAAGCTCCGGCATATAAACGGGAGCTTTTTTAAAAAATTTGCTTTTAGAGCCAATAACCAAATTACATTTTTGCAGAAAGTTCCTTACCGGCTTTAAAGCGGGCAACTTTTCTTGCTTTGATTTTGATTACTTCTCCGGTTTGTGGATTGCGTCCGTTACGTGCAGCTCTTTTTGATACTGAGAATGTACCAAATCCAACTAATGTTACTTTACCACCACCTTTCAATGTTTTAGTAACAGCTTCTATAAATGAATCCAATGAAGCATTTGCCTGTGTTTTAGTGATTCCTGCATCATCGGCGATTTTGTTGATTAATTCTGCTTTGTTCATAATATATATATTTTAAAAGTTTTACAGAAGGGGCAAATTTATACGCTTTTGCATTGCAATAAAATTTTTTATTTGAATTTCAGAAAAATATAAAATTGTGTGTAACCCGCACCCGGCAAGGATTTTAGCGTGCAACAAAAACTACGTATTAGTCGCTTGAAAGTATGTTACACGCTGAAACCCTTTGCTGTAGCGTGTTTCACAATGTAGGAGCTGAAATGCAGTCCGGTAAAGGGTTTTGAAAGAAGTTGCCGGGCAAAATGAATAACCGAAATCAATTTTTTCTTTTGCACACTTATTGCACAGATTTCATCACAGTGCGAAATGTAATAAACCGGTTGCCCCATTTTGACTGGGCCTTATGCCGCAGCATTGGTGCATGTTCCTGCAGATATTTATCGTAATGATGAATATCTGCAGCGATATACTGTACTACATAAGTATATCCATCCTCTTCATCAATATCGAGCAGGCGATAAAATTTGAAATCAATAAATTGTCCTGTAGCCATCACTTCGGGAATATGCTCCTCTTTCTGCCATTGCAGCCATTCATCGTGAATGCTGTGATCTACTTTCATGGTAAGATTGTAGACGATCATATTTTTCTTTTTTTCATATCTTTTGTTAAAGCCAAAGTAAAATACCCGAGTAATAATAGCATAATAATTATTGCGGGCCATAGCCATTTTTTATTGCCTGTTTTTTCATTAGAGTCAGGCGAAGTTTTAGCGCCAGCAGTTATTTTGCTGATACTTAGTACAGGTAAACTATCGGGTACATTACTACGGAAATGCTGCAAATCATAATCAGGCAGAGCTGCCAATGAATCATTAAAAAGCAGCTTATACTGTTTTCCTTTTTCAAGGTATGCGACGAGTTCTTTTCTTACTTGCTGAGTGCCTATTGATGACACATGTAAAGGGTAATTGTCTCCGTTTTTGATGAGTAAATAGAGATCCTTATTCTTTATCCGCGGGGTTTCATATTCGCCAGTATTAACTGATGAGAAAATGTATTCCTTGAAGGGCCTTGCTCTTATAAACTCTTTAATAGACTGACCAGGAGCATTCAAATACATACTGGCACGACGGTCATAATACTTTGGTGTAGCAATAGCAACTGAGAATTTATTTAAATGATATGCAGCCGGGTTTTCAATATGTATAAGAGTGAAGCCAACAGTATCTTTTTGGGTAAATTTTAATGGGAGATTTGTGATGTATGTTTCTTTGATTCGTGTATCACCCGGCACTTCACTTAAAACTCCCTGTATATTGAATGGATCTTTGCTGCCGTTATAAACCGTTATTTTTAAATATTTGTAATTTATGAGGGGGAAGTTGATCCTGAATGCAGGTATACTTTCCTGGATCATTTCAGTAGACGATAGCAGGATGCTATCTGTTATTGTAAACCAATTTTTTTGATCGTCGCTTCCACTAATGACAGCAAGTCGGGTTGCCGCGGTATTTTTTATTGTCAATAAAATATTAGTAAGGCTTTCTTTGCCAGTATTCTCTGCAACGAGTATCAACGATGTTCCTGCATTTTCTTTTTTAAGAACCGGCAAATCGAAATATACATTGTGTATGATTGTATTTTTCAACGACCAATTTATAATATGCGGCACCCATTGTCCCTTTTCATCGGCAATCCGTATATCACTTAAATCTGTTTTCAGATAACTGCTTAATTCCGGTGTTATAGGAATACTGTAGAATGAATCTTTCTCAACAGTGCCAAGGGCGGCTGTATTGCGAAACTGCTGCGAAAAACTTTGCAGGCAACCAAACAGCAGTAATAATAAAAGCCTATTTCTCTTCTTTGCTGTCATCTATAATCATTTTTTTCAACCGCTGATACATGAATGATATTACCAGTAATAATACACCGAGTAAAATAAAAGCAGCAATTTTTCCTCCCGGCGGAATATTGCGGATATCATACCCGAATAATTTTACCAGTGTAATAGTAAATAATGTCAGGGAAATTATCCGCAATGTCCGGAATTTATGTTTCATGCCAAGCCACATCATTATAAATGAACAAACACCCCATAGAATACTGAGGCCGGCTTTATAATACAGATTTTGCAGGTATACCCAGTTTTCTGCAGAAGAGTAATTAACATACATGATTAAATGATGTACTTCTACACTTAATAAAATCAGCAATGCTGTTGCCGCTATCCAGGTGAATA
>JAEUVI010000128.1 GCA_016787105.1 Chitinophagaceae bacterium
ATTCGTTCTTTACTGTTGTGTTTATTGTTTTTCAATGCGACTATTCTTTTTTCACAGGAGCAGGAACTTGATACAGTGGTAGTAACCACTTCAGACAGCCTGAGCAACCTGAATAATGATGATTACTACGAAGACAGTGCAGGCAGGGCCGATTACAATTATTACGATTACACAATCTATTGGCCGGCCGATTCTTTTGTGATGAGAAAAGTGCCTGATAGTGTTATAGCATCTATAAAAAGCCAGGAAGCTTTCTGGTATGCAGATAAGGATTTTAAAAAGAAAGAAGAAAACAAGGATACAAGTGCCTGGGGCCGGATGATTTCACAAAAATGGTTTGATACATTGATATGGACTATAATTATTGGTGGCTTTGCATCGGTGATTATCTGGTTTTTGATCAGCAGCAATGTCCGGCTCTTCAGTAAAAAAGCGAAAACAATACAGGGGGATGACTATGTAACAGAGAATATTTTTGAAATAAACTATAATGAAGAAATAAAAAGTGCTGTACGGGATGGTAATTACCGGCTCGCTGTGCGGTTACATTTTTTGCGGCTATTAAAAAATCTTGCTGAAAAAAATGCAATCCAGTATAAAGAAGACGCGACAAATTTCGACTACCTGCTGCAGCTAAAAAACTCTTCATACTATAACGGTTTTTTTAAAGTTACCCGTTACTATGAGTATGCATGGTATGGTGGCTTTGCAGTAAATGAAGAGCTGTTTAAAACAATTAAAAGTGATTTTGATTCATTGGATACTCAATTAGGCAAATATTGAAAAGGGCATTTCCATATATTGTCAGTTTGCTGGTGCTTGTTGCCATGCTGCTTCTTATATTTCGTGTAAAGCGGGAGAGGAAATTTGATGAGAGACTTACTTTCAGGAAGAGCGATAAAATTCCTTACGGAACATTTGTAGCATACAATAACCTGCAATATCTTTTTCCCAAAGCGGTTATTACGAGGAGCGCTACTTCCCCGCAATTCTGGGATAGCACTTACTATGATGATAATACAAGAAAAGCTATCGTTATAATTACACCACAGTTTATTGCCAATGAAACAGAAATGAATAACCTGCTTGTGTTTGCGCAAAAAGGCAATGATGTGTTTATAAGTACAAAAGAGTCATCAGAAACGGCACAGAAATTTTTAAAACTCAGGAGCAGTGATTCTTACGAGTATTCCGGTGATTCATTGACGCTTACGCTGGACAATCCTCCTTTCCCTTCTACCGTTTCTAAAACATATCCTGGCAGAAGATTTCACTCATACCTGTATAAATATGACAGCAGTGTAACAAGCGTTATTGGACGCAACAAGGATAAGGATCCTGTTTTTATACACCTTGTTACCGGCAAAGGAAATATTTACCTGCATATAGCGCCTGTGGCTTTTACCAATTATTTTTTATTGCATAAAAGCAATATTGATTATTACAACGAAGCGCTATCGGTACTGGATGTAAATACAAAGAAAATAGTATGGGATGAGTATTACCTGTATAAGCTATACGAAAACAAGACTGATGAAAGCAGTAGCTGGCTTTCGGTTTTATTCAGGTATCCATCTTTTCGCTGGGCTTTGCTTACCGCTATTTTTACAGTTCTTATTTATGGGTTACTGGAAATGCGGCGCAAGCAGCGGTATATTCCGGTTGTAGCAAAACCCGGAAACGATTCACTTGATTTTGTAAAGACAATCGGCAGGCTTTATTACGAAAAAAACGATCACAGAAATTTAAGTAAAAAGATGGGATTGTATTTCCTGGAGCATGTGCGTAACCGGTACAAAATTTCAACATCAACTCTTGATGAAAATTTTATAAAAACCCTGCACTATAAATCGGGGTATAAGGAAAGTGATCTGAGGCAGATTGTTTCATTTATAAATTTTGTAGACTCCACACCTGCTGTCAGTGATTCACAGCTTGCGGAGTTGCATGGTTTGCTGGAAGGTTTTTATAAGAATACATAGTTGTTACCTTTAATAGTTTAATTTTTATACAAAAACATACATAGATGGAAGAACAATTGTTTCAGCAGCGCACCGATCTTACTGCATTGAATGAAGCAGTAACGGCAATACGCGATGAGATAAAAAAAATCATAGTAGGGCAGGATGAAATGGTGAAGCTGATTATTGCCGCATTGCTGGCAGATGGACATGTATTGATAGAAGGTGTGCCCGGCGTTGCAAAAACACTCACTGCTAAACTTGTAGCAAAAAGTGTGGATGCAGGTTTTTCACGAATACAGTTTACCCCGGACCTGATGCCATCGGATGTATTGGGAACACCAGTTTTTAATCCAAAAGAAGGAGGGTTTGAGTTTAAACGCGGCCCTGTTTTCGGAAATATTATATTGATAGATGAAATCAACCGTGCACCTGCAAAAACACAGGCTGCATTGTTTGAAGTA
>JAEUVI010000179.1 GCA_016787105.1 Chitinophagaceae bacterium
AAACTCTCCGATATAGAAAAAAGCGACGCCCCTACAGAAGATAAATTGCCCCAGAAAGAAGCCGTATTGAATGATTATGCACAAAAAGCAGATCGCATTCACACTGTGCAACAATTACTGAAAGCCTATTCACTATTTGACAAAGATGTAGAGTATGTGGTGATGGATGGGGCTATTAAAATAGTAGACGAACAAACAGGTCGTATTCTCGATGGCCGCCGCTATAGTGATGGGTTGCACCAGGCTATTGAAGCGAAAGAAAATGTAAAGATTGAAGCAGCAACACAGACATACGCTACAGTAACCTTGCAGAATTATTTCCGTATGTACCATAAGCTCGCTGGTATGACAGGAACTGCGGAAACAGAAGCAGCAGAATTATGGAGTATTTACAAACTGGATGTTGTTACCATACCAACAAATATTCCGATAACACGTAAGGACGAACAGGATTTGGTATATAAAACTGCCAGGGAAAAATATGCGGCTGTTATTGATGCGATTGAAAAACTCAGAAGTGAAGGCAGGCCGGTGCTGGTTGGTACTACAGATGTGAAAATAAGTGAGTTGCTGGCCCGTATGCTCCAGGTGAGAAAAATTCCCCACAAAGTACTCAACGCAAAACAACACGCACATGAAGCACAGGTAGTAGCTGAAGCCGGACTGGCCGGTGCAATTACCATTGCAACGAATATGGCGGGTCGTGGTACAGATATTAAGCTCGGGCCTGGTGTAAAAGAAGCTGGTGGCCTGGCAATCATTGGTACAGAAAGGCATGAAAGCCGCCGTGTAGACCGCCAGTTGCGTGGCCGTGCTGGTCGCCAGGGCGATCCGGGTACTACACAATTCTTTGTATCACTTGAAGATGACCTGATGCGTATGTTTGGCAGCGAACGTATAGCCGGGTTGATGGATAAACTCGGATACAAAGAGGGCGATGTAATACAGCATAGCATGATCACGAAAAGTATTGAACGTGCTCAGAAAAAAGTAGAAGAAAACAATTTTGGAATACGTAAGCGCCTGCTGGAGTATGATGATGTGATGAACAAACAGCGTAATGTTATTTATGATAAGCGTAACCACGCATTATTCGGTGAACGTCTCGCACTGGATATTGACAATGCATTTTCAGTAGTTGCAGAAGGATTGATAAGCAGTTTCCGCGAGCAGGAAGATTATGAAGGTTTCAAACTTGCCTGTATTGTAAATTATGGTTTGGATACACAAATCACTGCGGAAGAGTTTAAGAAAGCCGAAATCAATGGCCTGATTGACAAACTATATAATGAAGCTACCGGCAAATACCAGCAACATATAAATGATTTACAAAAACAATCCTTACCTGTATTTAAAAATATCCGCCAGACACAGGGAGCGCATATAGAAAATGTAGTAGTGCCGATTACGGATGGCCGTAAAGGTTTGAATGTATTGACAAATCTTGATAAGACCATTTCAACAAATGGTGGCGAATTAACTGACGCTGTTGAAAGAACAATCACACTCGCTGAAATTGATAACGCATGGAAAGAACACCTGCGTGCAATGGATGATTTGAAACAAAGTGTGCAAACTGCATACCTGGAGCAAAAAGATCCATTGGTTATATATAAAGTAGAAGCATTCAACCTGTTTAAACAAATGGATAGTGAACTGAACAGGGATATTGTTTCATTCCTTTGCCATTCTGCATTGCCATCACAGCAGGAAACAGCGCCGCTCAAAGAAGGCCGCCAGCAGAAAACAGATATGAGTAAGATGCAGGCGAATAAAGAAGCCATTGATGCAGCAGGTAATGATTATGGAGCGAATGAAAAAGATTATTACGACCCATCAGATGGTCCTGCGGTAAAACAAGAACCGGTTAAAGTGGGCCCAAAAATCGGCCGCAATGATCCATGCCCTTGCGGCAGTGGCAAGAAGTATAAACATTGCCATGGTAAGGATGCGTAAATAAAATTTGTGTATAATAAAACAAAACAGGCCGTCAAAAAATGACGGCCTGTTTTGTTTTAGATATTAGATTATTCTTTAACTGAGTTTGTAAATACTATTTTATATCGGCTCAAACTGATTGAATATTCAGCTCAAATATTAAAGAAATTGAGCCGAAAAGCTTTTCTCTCATACTATTCAGCTCAAAAAATATATTATTCGGCTCAAAAATGTTATATTTGAGCTGAATTTAATTAAAATATGAGCCGAATAATTGAAGCGGAAATTCTGATATGGCTGGAAAATCACCCGGCCAGCTCCTCTTCGCAGATACACGAAGCTCTTAAACATAAAACAAGCCTTGCCACTGTAAAAAGACTTTTAGGAAACCTGCTTAAAGAAAAGAAAATCGTTGTTGAAGGGAAAGCGAAAAACAGTCGTTACAGAACTTCTCCTGATTTCAGCATTCTTGCTCCGGTTGATATAGAAAGCTATTACAAAAAAGAAATTGACGAGCGACACATTAAAGAGAACTTTCAATTTGATGTGATACAAAACATATTGCCCCGATTGGATCTT
>JAEUVI010000129.1 GCA_016787105.1 Chitinophagaceae bacterium
CAGCTCTTGATGCCACATCTCTTGGCACAAGATTACCAAATGCAGGATATCTTCTTTCCAGGTAATAATCTCTTTCCTCTTCAGGAATATCGTTTGCCTTCCTGGTATCATTTTGTTTTTTGGGAACCCATATCCTTCCATCATTTCGCAACGACTCTGACATCAATGTCAATTTACTTTGATGATCGCCCGTTACAGGTATACAAGTAGGATGTATTTGTGTAAAACAAGGGTTACCAAAGTAAGCTCCTTTTTTATGAGCCTTCCATGCAGCAGTCACATTACTGCCCATTGCATTTGTACTCAGATAAAAAACATTACCATAGCCACCACTGCACAATAATACTGCATGACCGAAATGTCTTTCTAATTTTCCGGTTATCAAATCACGGCAGATAATACCTCGTGCTTTGCCATCTATTATTACTACATCCAGCATTTCATGCCGGGTATATGTTGTAACATTTCCCAATGCAACCTGCCTCTCCAATGCCTGGTAAGCCCCTATTAATAATTGCTGGCCGGTTTGCCCTGCAGCATAAAAAGTTCTTTTTACCTGTGTGCCGCCAAATGAACGGTTATTCAATAACCCACCATACTCTCTTGCAAATGGAACGCCTTGTGCAACACACTGATCAATGATATTTACACTTACTTCAGCCAGCCTGTGTACATTAGCCTCTCTTGCACGGTAATCTCCGCCTTTTATTGTATCATAAAATAAACGGAATACACTATCACCATCATTCTGGTAATTTTTGGCAGCATTAATACCACCTTGTGCAGCGATAGAGTGTGCACGTCGTGGTGAATCCTGGAAACAAAATGCTTTTACCTTATATCCCAATTCCCCCAACGCAGCAGCAGCAGAAGCACCAGCCAGGCCTGTACCAACGATGATAATCTCCATCTTCCGTTTATTAGCAGGATTGACCAGCTTGCAATGACCCTTATAATCTGTCCACTTTTGTTCTAATGGCCCTGCGGGAATATTTGAATTCAGCATAGTAATTTGAAAATTTAAAATGCTATTTTATTTAATCAACTCTTTTCGAAATTCTATTGTTTGATGTAAGCTATCTGCTGTCAGAAGCTATTCACTATTTATGGTTATATCCATCCCATATAAAAACTCACCGGCATCATTGCAAATGCAAGTGGTACAATGATTGAAAACCCTGTACCCAATGCTTTAATCAATCCTATATAACGGAAATTGCTAACACCCAATGTGCGGAATGCACTTTGAAACCCATGTAACAAGTGCCATGCAAGTGATATACATCCCAGAATATATAATATCACCACAAGAGGATTATGAGTAAATACAGCTTTCATTCTTCCAAACAAGTCATGATATTCTTTTGCATTCGGCGCACCGGCAGATACGATACTTCCATTTGTTACATCAATATGCATTTCCTCGAGGCCAGTAATACGCGACGGTACCCAGAAATGAGAGATATGCATTATCAGGAATAATAACAATAACGTTCCCAGCAACCCCATGCTCTTACTATACCATTTGCTTCCTTTACTTCCCATGGGTACCTGGTATCCCATCTTACGTTTGGAGCGGTTTTGAAATTCGAGAGCAAAGCCCTGGATTATGTGTAATAAAAAACCGGCAAACAATCCTATTTCCAATATACGCGGCACCACATTGGAACCCATGAAATGCGCCGCTTTATTAAACATCACGCCGCCATCATTGGCCCATATACATGCATTTAACCCAACGTGTACAACAAGGAAAGAAATCAGAAACAAACCCGACAGCGCCATTACCAGTTTTTTCCCTACCGAAGATGTGAAGAATTCAGACCATTTCATATGCAGGACAGAGTAGTTATTTAAGATTCGGGCAAATTTACATTCCAATGACCAAACTATGACAAAAACTTTTTGAATACAATAGCCTGCCCAACCAATTACTTTTACCAGTAAACGAATGTAATATAGTCAACAAGGATGATGAAGGACTATCAACTCAAGATAACCGGGCCATCAGTTCATTATCAATTTTTCTGAAAAGGTGAAATGGCTTATAAGTTCTCCAATCGGGAAGATCATATAATTCAATATAGCGGTTTAATTTTGCTTTTTTAAAATCATGCTGTGTGGCCTCCGGCATATTGAGCATTACAATCCAGCCGTTTTCTTCAGCTACTTCATCGTACCACTCTTCATAATACTCTTTATCGCTACTATGAAAATTAAGTACATTCTCGGCAATCAGGATAAATTTATAGATGCCTTCATATTCAAATTTCTCAATAACATCTCTTTTTAATGTCATGATATCGTTTTCAATCGCGTCATTCCACTCTCCTATCAATTCTATTATGGCATACTTTTCTGTATAATCAGCGATCAGCACCTTCATATATAAAGTGCGGCTGCCAAAATCATCCCATTGCGGATGGATATAATAATTGTAAATCGTCTGCGTAAATTCAAACTCAGAATAAGTGCGGCCGTAAAAAGGCGATAATTCATCTTCCTCGCTCGTATATATGTGCCGCCAGTTGTAAAAAGGTTCTATATCATGCATATGGAGTTTTAGGTTCTATGTTTTAAGTTATAAGCGTTTGTCGAAATTTACCACTTATAACGTATTACTTAATACTTTCAACTGCTTTTTTCACGCTACCATATTTCAACAACAGTTCTTTTGCTTTTTCATATTCCCCGATACCAGCCTGCTGCATCAGCCACTTTGCACCACGTTCAATCAATTTATCATTGCTTAACTGCATATTCACCATCTTATTGTCTTCCACCCTTCCTAACTGAATCATTACGGAAGTAGAAATCATATTCAGCACCAACTTTTGTGCCGTACCACTTTTCATGCGAGTGCTACCTGTTACAAATTCCGGACCTACCACTACTTCCACCGGGTAGTCGGCAGCTGCACTTAATGGTGAACCAGCATTGCAGGATATGCTTCCTGTTATGATATTATTTTTCCTGCATTGTTCCAATGCGCCGATTACATAGGGCGTAGTGCCGCTTGCAGCAATGCCTACTACAGTATCTTTTTCAGAAATATTATATAAGAGCAGATCCTTCCATCCTTGTTCTTTATCATCTTCTGCAAATTCAACAGCGGTTGTTATCGCTTTATCCCCTCCTGCAATTATCCCGATTACCAATCCATAGGGTACCCCGAATGATGGCGGACATTCACTCGCATCCACCACTCCCAACCTTCCACTAGTACCCGCGCCAATGTAAAACAATCTTCCCCCCATCAGCATTTTGTCGGCAATAGCATGCACCAGCGCTTCAATTTGCGGAATCGCTTTTTCTATAGCATATGGTACTGTTTTATCTTCTGTGTTGATATTTTCAAGCAATTCCGCTACACTCATTTTATCGAGATGCCTGTAATGCGAATCCTGCTCAGTGGTTTTTATAAACTCTGTCATAAACGTTAGCTATGATATTCTACCAATCCTTCCATTGGGTTTTTTAAAACCTTTCCCAACTCAAACTCATATTGACTACAGAGCTGTTTCAATACATCTCTGAAGCCATAGGACACACTCCCTACAAAATGTACGGGCAGCTTCCACACCTCTTTATATTTACATAAATGTGTAAAGAAAAATTCATTGAGGCCGTCTTCAATAATATTTTCAATCATATAGTGGCCACGGTTCTGTGCCAGGAAAATTGCGAAACCTGCGAGGTAGCGGTTAGGCAGCGGTTTCTTATACACATTCTCCAGTATCTCTACTGAATTTGTGCTAAAAGTCAAATCAAACCGTGCACGCAGGTCTTCATCAAAAGTATTGTAGAGATAATACTGGATAACCTTTTTGCCTAAAAATGCACCGCTTCCCTCATCGCCCAGAACATAGCCCAAACCTGTGCGTGCCGTACCAATCGTTCTGCCATTATAGTAACAGGAACTGGAACCTGTACCCAGGATGCAGGCAATTCCTTTTTCATGCCCGCACAGCGCTTTGGCCGCACCCATCACATCATGCGTTACATGAATTTTTGCCTTTTCGAAAACCTGTGTTAAAGCTTTTTTGACCAGGTTTGCATTGCGTGGATTTATACAACCTGTGCCATAATAATACACTTCGTTTACAACTATGCCTTTCAATTTTGGCAACAGTTCTTTAAGTATTAACTGCCTGATTTGTTCAGTATTCAGAAAATAAGGGCTGATGCCCTGTGTAAAAATCGTTTTTTTTCGCCCTTTGCTGAGCAAGCACCATTCTGTCTTGGTAGCACCACTATCCGCAATTAGTTTGACTAAAGCCATAAAACAAACAGGTTAAAAGAAATGTTGTTTTGGATGAACGTACACCGGGGTTGACCCAAAACGAGTATTTTGCATTCAAATTACAAAGTAATAGCAGACAATGGGTAATAAAAAATTACAGGTTTGGCTTCCACTCCTCTTTTCGGTAGTAATGATTGGCGGTATGTATTTCGGTTTTAAAATGAAGGATCAGTCCGGCACCAGCTTTTTCAAAACAGAAAAAAGAACAGCACTGCAGGAAACGCTCGATCTTATTAAACAGAAATATGTTGATTCCATTGGTGTAGACACGCTGCAGGAAAATGCAATACAGGATATCGTGAATGAACTTGATCCGCACTCCGTTTATATTCCCCCTACCAATGTGCAGGATGTAAATGATGATATCATGGGCCGCTTTGAAGGCATTGGCGTTGAGTTTAATATTTTCAGTGATACTGTAAATATTGTATACGTCATTCCACAGGGGCCAAGCGATAAGGCAGGTTTGCAGGCAGGTGATAAAATTCTGAAAGTAAATGATTCATTGATTGCCGGCAGAGGCATGGGCAGTGATGATGTAAAAAAACTGATACGCGGTATCGATGGCTCTTCAGTAAAACTCACGATACTAAGAACGGGTAAAGAACAAAAAATTGATGTAAAGCGTGGCACTATACCCGTATCATCTATAGATGCCGCCTACATGATTGAAAAAAGTATTGGCTACATCAAGCTCAATAAATTTTCTGATAATGCCTATGCAGAATTTATGAAAAACCTGGAGCGGCTGCAGAAAGAAGGCATGCAGAAACTGATACTGGATTTGCGTGGAAATGGTGGTGGCTTTATGGGCGAAGCGGTTAACCTGGCAGACGAATTTTTAGATGGTAACAAATTGATTGTATACACAGAAGGTAATAATAGTCCTAAGGAAGAATTTAGAGCAAGACGTGACGGGCTTTTTGAAACCGGCAAACTGGTGGTACTGGTAGATGAAATAACGGCAAGTGCGAGTGAAGTAGTCGCAGGTGCATTGCAGGATTGGGACCGTGCTACCATTATTGGACGCAGAACATTTGGAAAAGGCCTTGTACAAAAGCAATATCCATTGAGTGACGGCTCCGCAATACGCCTGACCATTGCAAGATATTATACACCGCTTGGCAGAAGTATACAGCGCCCTTATGATAAGGGAAAGAAAGTATACATGGATGAAGTATGGCACCGCTATGAAACTGGTGAAATGATTTATGCCGACTCTAATAAAATCACCAATGGGAAAACGTTCATCACACCCGGTAAACGCACTGTATATGGCGGAGGTGGTATCATGCCAGATATTTTTGTAGCAATAGATACTAATGGTATTCGCACAAGCATTACCAAACTATATCTTGATGGAAGCTTCAACAACTTTGTATACAATTATTATATCAATCACCTTGCAGAATTAAACCAATTTTCTACTCCCGCAGATTTTGCCACAAAATATAACGGTGATGATATCTGGAGCCAGCTTGTAAGCTTTGCGAAAAAAGACAGCATTGAATTAAAATATGTAACCGGGAAAGATAAAGATGATATACAGCGCCGGCTGAAAGCATACCTGGCAAAATACAAATGGAGAAATGAAGGCTTTTATGAACTACTTAATGCCAATGATGAGGTAATAAAGAAGGCATTGGAAACAATAAAGGAATAGGAAATTTACGATACTAATAGTCTCTGAAAGCCCATCATAAAACAACAGAACAAAAAGATCGTGGTTTTGCTATAAAACAATGCTTGCAAGTATAACAAACTTATCTCAAGTAAAA
>JAEUVI010000258.1 GCA_016787105.1 Chitinophagaceae bacterium
AGGTAAGAGCAGATGATATTGAAGGAAAAAAAGTTACTTCAATCGACTATACATCATATGAAGAAATGGCGCTGGAGAAAATGCGCGGTATCCGTGAGGATATTTTTGCAAAATACAATCTCACCTGTATGCATGTATACCACAGTCTTGGTAAAATTGCTGCCGGTGAGATATGTTTGTTTGTCTTTACATCCTCCCCTCACCGCAAAGCAGCGATTGATGCCTGTGAAGAAACAGTAGAACGGTTGAAAGCTGAATTACCAATATGGGGAAAAGAAATATTTGAAGATGAAACGCACCAGTGGAAGGAGAATAGATAGTTGGCTGTTGGCAGTAAAAAACACGGATTGTAAAGAGATATTGTGTATTGAAATAAATAAAAATAATAAATGGCAATTCGGATTTTTGTAACAGGCGGCACTTTTGATAAAGAATACAATGAACTGACAGGTGAACTGTTTTTCAAAGAAACACATTTACCAGAAATGCTTATCCGTAGCAGGAATACGGTAGACACAACGGTACGAACCCTGATGATGATTGATAGCCTGAACATGACGGACGAAGACCGGGAACTGATTGTTCACCAGTGCCGCAATGCGCAGGAAGATAAAATCATCATTACACATGGTACAGACACGATGACTGTAACGGCGAAAGTGCTGGCAGAGAAAATAAAAAATAAAACAATTGTATTGACAGGCGCAATGATTCCTTACAAATTCGGAAGTTCTGATGGTTTCTTCAATCTCGGAAGTGCCCTCGCCTTCGTACAGTCGCTACCTGCAGGTGTATATGTAGCCATGAATGGCAAGGCTTTTAACTGGGATAATGTACGCAAGAACAAACAGACAGGGCAATTTGAAGAATTGAAATAATATTTTGAAAAAATGGTTGACATCACTCATAAGGCAAATACATTAAGACAGGCAATCGCAAGTGCAATCATCAAAGTTTCCAGGCAGGAAACTATTGATGCAGTAAAAAATAAAAAGGTTCCGAAGGGAGATATATTTGAGTTTTCCAGGGCAGCCGGTTTGTTGGCAATAAAGAAAACAAGTGATGTGATTCCCGATTGCCATCCCCTGCCGGTGGAATATGCCGCCATTACACATACAATAGAAGATCTGGCTATCATCATTCACGTGGAAGTGCACACGATATACAAAACCGGCGTAGAAGTAGAAGCGATGCATGGAGCAGCAGTTACAGCACTCACGATTTATGATATGCTGAAACCGTTGGATAAAGGCGTTGAAATTTCAACAATAAAACTGGAAAACAAGAAAGGTGGCAAAACAGATTTCAGGAAAGAAGCCACAGCTAACCTCAAATGTGCAGTAATTGTTTGTTCCGATAGCATATCGGCAGGAGATAAACAGGACAGTGCAGGAAAAGCTGTGATAGAAAAGCTTAAACAATATAATCTGAACGCAGCTACATATGAAATCATTCCGGATGACAAAGAGAAGATACAAGCTAAAGCAAAAGAGCTGTGTACTGAAGAATACAATCTTGTTCTTTTTACGGGAGGCACCGGTTTATCTCCGCGCGATGTAACACCTGATGCAATACAACCTTTGTTAGACAGGGAAATACCCGGCATAATGGAAGCAGCCAGGAATTACGGACAACAGCGAACTCCTTACGCCATGCTTTCCCGCGGCATTGCCGGATTTATAAAAAATACACTAATCATTACACTACCGGGCTCAACGAAAGGCGCAACCGAAACTATGGATGCCTTATTCCCCTATTTGCTGCATGTATTCCGCGTTGCCCAGGGTATGCGGCATGATTAATTCAGCGAAAGCGAAATAGTATTTTCTGTTTATTCGATTTTCCGATCGCTTTTTTCATTATCTTAATTTAAATATGTTTCAAAAGTTTTTCAACAAGTAGGTCGATAGAAAAACACAGCTATCATAGGCTTTTCCTATCTAACCGAATTTTGATTTGTTTTAACTATGTGTTTCAAAAAGAATTAAACAAAAGAACAGGTTTACTAAAAATGCAAGTAAAAGAAGCCGTCACCCTCATAAAAACAAATGAGATCAATACTACTGAGAAATCAGTATGGGCGGATCTCGGATGCGGAACAGGAATATTTACATATGCGCTTGGAAGTTTGTTGTACCCCGGCAGTACATTATTCGCTATTGACAAAAAACCGGGTGTAAAACACTCCGTGCTTGCCAATTCAGTTTTAATTAGCCCAATAGAGGCAGATTTTGAAAAATACAATTTCCAGTTTGGTAAATGTGACGGTATGCTGATGGCAAACTCGCTACACTATGTAAGCGATAAAATCAACTTTATTAACAGGCTGAAAAAGCACATGAATGAAAATGCATTGTTTCTTATTGTAGAATACGATACAGATGAGCCTGTGCCGAAATGGGTACCTTTTCCAATAAGCTTTCATTCGCTTACCGTCATGTTCGAAAAATGCGGCTATCAAAAAGTAATAAAACTAAATGAAAGAAAGTCCATCTACGGCGATGCGAATATTTATTCGGCTTTAATCCGGAAATAAAATTTCCTGTCATCAGAAAACTTGTTATTTTAATTTCAAAAAAACACCTCAATGCACGCAGGCAAAAGATATACACTCAAAGAATTTTTATGGTGGACACGACGGGATATTTATGTACTGGCAATCATCTCTGCCATACCGGTATTGCTTTTTCGCTTCCTGGGTTGGAAATGGCTTGCCATACCCTGGGTTCCGATTGCATTAATCGGTACTGCCGCCGCATTTATTGTCGGGTTCCGCAATACGCAAACATATAACCGCCTTTGGGAAGCAAGGCAAATATGGGGTGCTATTGTGAATACAAGCCGTGCATGGGGTATACTGGTAAAGGATTTTGTAACCAGCAACAATGATGAACAATTGTACACAATACAGCAGCAACTGATTTATCGCCATATCGCCTGGTTAACAGCATTACGGTTTCAGCTAAGGGAAAGCCGTACCTGGGAAAATATTAAAGGAAAAATTTCAAACGAAGAATACAGTCAGATGTATTCAGTAGATGAATGGAAAAATAAAGTGGATGAAGCATTAAAACCATTTCTGTCGGAAAGTGAGCTGCAATACGTGCTAAGTAAAAAGAACAGGGCCACACATATCATCAGCCTGCAGTCAAAACAATTGAGAGAGTTGAAAGAAAAAGGATTCATTGATCCATTGAATCACATAGAACTGGAAAACCTGCTGGTCAACCTCTACGAACAAC